>NZ_JBFAOV010000014.1:0-246901 GCF_040675375.1 Nonomuraea sp. NPDC049607 | reverse complement strand
ACCGCGGCGGATGGGGGGGGCGTGAACACCCCCCCCCCCCTGGTTGCGGGGCTGTTCACCTAGGTCTTGGTGGGATTCGGGGCCGGGCCCCCCGATCGCTTGTTACGGCGTTGGGGGGCCGACACGCCCCACGGGACGACGACTCTCGACAGTTGAACAGGCGAGAGACCAGTCTGCCGAAGGGGATGCCGTGTCAGGGTGTCTCGCGCTCCAGGTCTTCCTGCGGCAGGTCGGCGATCGTGCCCACCAGGAGCGGTCCGTTCAGCAGGTCGGCGGTGAACGTCACACCGGTGAGACGGGCCGCCATCGCGAACATGCGCCCGAGGCCGTGTTCGGACAGGTCGTCGTACCGCTGCTCCCACTCCTCGTCCGAGCACTCTTCCAGGGGCAGGCCGAACTCGCGCATGAGGCCGGCGAGCCGGTTCGGGTCGGAACCGGAGCGATGCTCGGGAGTGATCGGATCGAAAGCGGTGATGACGATGCCGTCAGCGGCGTAGCGGAAGTCGTCGCAGGCGTAGTCGTGTCGCAGAACGGACACCACCTCGGTACCGGCCGACAGCCGCGACAGCGTACGGTCGTCCGTGCCCGACCAGCCGTACGGCTCCACCACCGCGCACCCGTCGCCGCTCGCGACCACTCCGACGTAACCACCTCCCTCGCCGCCGCCGGTCACCATCGTGAAGTCGGAGACCGCGTCATCCAGCTCGGCGAAGCTCATCTCCGTGCTGGTGCGGGCGCCGAACCGGCGTAGCACCTCGGCCGGGTCGAGCCCGCGCAGCAAGGTCACGGAGCAGATCTCGCCGAGCAGGTCGCCCTCATCGCCGTACGGCGGCCGCAGCCACCGGAACGGCGTCAGCTCATCGATCGTCATGTCGCGATCTTGGCAGGCCCCACCGACATGGTCGGGCCCCCTTCACGATTCCGCGCGCACCTGCCGTTCCGGGCCGCGTCCTGGGCCGTCAGCCGGTGACCCTGCCGAACAGGTGGTTGGCGGGAGCGTCCGGGTCGTCGCCGTAGAAGAACTCCGTGACCGCCTGATGGAACTCGGCGCGGTCCAGCACACCCGAGCCGTCCCGGTCCAGAGCGGCGAAGACCGCGGCGCAGTCCTCACCGGGAACGCCGCCGACCGAGTCGAACATCTCCTGGAACTCCGCCTGGTCGATCTTGCCGTCTCCGTTGAGGTCGGCGAGGTCGAAGAAGCAGTCGGTCACCGGCTCGATCTGTGCCGGGTACAGGGCGGGGTCGGTCAGGACCCGGCTGAACCCTTCGGTCATCTCCCCCAGATCGACCTTCCCGTCACCGTCGTGGTCCATCGGGGCGATCACGTTCGCCCAGAAGCCGTCCATCCTCTCGGTGAGCAGGCGGGCGGTCTCGGAGTCCGACGCGGCGCCGCGGGCGGCGATGTAACGCTCGCTCATCAGTCGGACGTCCCGCTGGGTGATGAACCCGTCGCCGTCGACGTCGGCGCCCCTGAACCACTGGCCGTACTTGAGGTTTTGAAGTGCAGTCACGATTACGCAAAGTATTCCCTCGGTTACGTGAACGCAAGGGGAAGATGTCTACCCATCGAAGTGTGGTGGGGTGAAGGCGAGCACATCGGGATGAGGGCCGTCGTAGAGCTCGACGTCGACCAGCGCACTGAGAGCGCTCGGTCCTTGGGACAGGCTTGAGCACGGCCGATCCGCCGTGAGCACATTGGGGTTGCCGTGGCGGTCCAATGTGCCGCTCAGGCCCGGCTGCACCGGATCCCACCACGCTCCGGTGGACAGTTGCACGACGCCCGGCATGACGTCGTCCGACAGTATCGCGCCCGCCAGACAGCTACCTCGGTCGTTGTGGACGCGTACGATCATGCCGGTCTCGATGCCGCGCGCCGCGGCATCCGACGGATTGATCGTCACGGGCTCACGGCCATGGATCTTTGAACTGAGGCTGTGGCCACCGTTGTCGTACTGGCTGTGCAGGCGCGAGGCGGGCTGATTCGAGATCAGATGCAGCGGGAATCGGCCCGACAGATCGGCACCGAGCCACTCCACCGGTTCGAACCACATCGGATGCCCGGCACAGTCGTCGTAGCCGAATGAGTCGATCTCCTCGGAGAAGATCTCGATCCGGCCCGACGGCGTCGGCAGGGGGAAACGCTGCGGATCTGCGCGGAGCGCCTCGAAGCTGCCGGGAAACGGTCCGGTCAACGCCGGCAGCTCGGCGGTGGAGCTGCGCCAGAAGTCGTCGAAGCCCGGCAAGGCGGCATCGTCGCCGAGTTCGGCCCTCGTCTGCTCGTACAGGTGCCGGACCCATTCGATCTCGGAGCGCGACTGCGTGAACTCCTGCTCGTATCCGAGCCGGGAGGCCAAGGCGGCGAAGATGTGATGGTCGGTGCGTGACTCCCCCGCCGGCTCGCGGACCTTCGGCATCGCGACGAGGTGGGGGTCGGAGAATCCGGCGGCGAAGTCGTCGCGCTCCAAACTGGTGGCGACCGGCAGGACGATGTCCGCGAACTTGGCCGTGGTGTTCCACCAGGCTTCGTGAACCACCACCGTGTCAGGGGTCTGCCAGGCCCGGGCCAGCCGATGGAGATCCTGGTGGTGGTGGAACGGGTTACCCCCGCACCAGTAGATCAGGCGAAGCTCCGGCAACGTGAGACGCCGGCCGTCGTAGCCGATGGTCCTCCCCGGATGCAGCAGCGTGTCGGCGATCCTCGCGACAGGGATGAAGTCCGGGACAGGGTTGGACACTCCAGGTAACTTCGCCACGGAGGGGCGGCCTCTGGCGACGCCTGTCGCGTCCATCGTCGCGTAACCCGCTCCCCAGCCACAGCCAGGCCGACCCATCGACCCGGTCATGGCGGCCAGCACGACAGACATCCACATCGGCTGTTCGCCGTGGTCCGCCCGCTGCACCGCGTAGTTGACCATGATGAGGGAACGTCGCTCGGTCAGGCGGCGAGCGAGGTCGACGATCGTCTCGGGACTGATGCCCGTGATCCTCGCTGCCCAGGCGGCATCCTTGGGGACGCCATCGAGATCACCGGCCACGTAGGAGGCGAAGCGGTCGAACCCGACGCAGCATCGGCGCAGGAAGTCCTCATCGTGCCACCCGTTGACCAGCATCGTGTGGGCGATGCCGAGCATCGCGGCGGTGTCGGTGTTGGGGACGACGGGCAGCCACTCGGCGTCGAGGAAGCCGGCGACGTCGCTGCGGATGGGGCTGACGTTCACGAACCGCACCCCGGCCGCACGGCACCGTCGCTGCAGGTTCAGCGTCTGGTGCCTGGCCAGCCCGCCGGGGTTGATCTGGCTGTTCTTGAGGGCCAGCCCGCCGAACGCCACCACGAGCTCACAGTTGTCGGCTATCTCGTCCCACATCGGCATCCGCGACTGGTAGCTCCACGGATGCCCGCCGATCACATGGGGAAGGATCACCTCCAACGCCGCGGTGCTGTAGGTGTTGCGGGAGTCGGTGAACCCCCCGCCCAGCGCCAGGAACCGCTGGAGCTGGCTCTGCGCGTTGTGGAACACGCCCGCGCTCGCCCAGCCGTAGGACCCGCCGAACACCGCGCTGTCCCCGTGTTGTGAACGCACTCGACGGAGTTCGTCGCTCACCAGCGTGATCGCGTCGTCCCAGCTCACCTCCACGAAGGCGTCCGTGCCTCTGGCCGCGTCGTGGATGCGCGGCTCGCCGTCGAGCCAGCCCTTGCGCACCGCGGGGCGCAGCACGCGAGCGCCGTCGTCGGCGGCCGTCACCATTCCGGGGCCGATGGGTGACGGCACGGGGTCGTCGCCCCTCGGCTCAATGCGTACCAACCGCCCGGAGTCGACCACCGCGATGAAACTACCCCAGTGCGTCGCAACCGACATGCGTCGTTCCACCATGCATCAACTCCATCCCTGAAGTTCCCCTGCTTATGACCAGCGGTTGCTTACGTCGCAGGGGCCTCCACTCCAGTCGACGGCCCGCAGGACGGAGATTTCCCCTATGCTCCGCCGCTCAATCCCGTCAGTGCGCACCGGCTCCTTCGGCGTCCTCCGCCCGTCCACGATCTCCTTGACTGACCACCTTTGATTCGGTCATGGCACAATGCCCGCCATGCGTATCCGGATCATGGCCCTGACCGCCGTCGCCCTAACGGCCGCCGGATGTGGTCAGCTACCCCCCGCGCCCCCGGCGAGCGAGACCACCGCGCCGCCTCCCGCGCCTTCGACCAGCGCTCCTTCGCCCTCCGCGAGCGGGGACGCGACGTCCGGCGACGGGGACACTCGGCCCGCGCTGGCCACCGTCCAGGGCACCGTCGAGTCGAACTACAAGGCCGAACTCGTCGGGCTCAACCGCGTCGGCGGCAAGCACCTGGTCGTGCAGCTGCGCCTGTCCACCAGCACCGACAAGCCGCTGCACTGGCAGGCGCCGCTCGCCGACCCGATGCGGCCGCTCAAGTGGCGCTGGCCCTCCGGCATCGCGGTGCTCGACGCCCCGGCCCACCGATGGCTCATGCCGTACAAACCCGCCGACGGCGAATGCCTGTGCAGCGACACCGACCGCGACGACCTCAAAGCGATCATCGACCCCGGCGAGTCGCTGACGGTCTACGCCGTGCTGCCCGCGCCATCCGGCAACCCCGCGACCACGACGATCGTCACACCGATCGGCCCGCCGATGGTCGACGTCCCGATCAGCGACGACCCGCCCGTGCCGCCACCCGGCCAGCAACTGCCCGACGCCGACGCCTCCCAGATCGAGACCGTCAGCCACCTCATCGAGACGCCGTCGCAATCGCTCGACCGTACCGAGGAGACGACCGACGACGGCGCCGACCTCAAGGTCAGCCTCTCCTCCGACGTGCTGTTCGCGCTGAACAAGGCGACGCTCACGCCGCGCGCCCGCACGGTGCTGGCCAAGACGGCCAAGCTCATCGACACGTCCGCGGACACGACGATCGAGGTCGACGGCCACGCCGACTCCTCCGGCACCAACGCCATCAACGAACCGCTGTCCCGCCGCCGCGCGGAGGCGGTGCGCCAGGCCCTCATGCCGCTGATCACGCGCGACCAGGTGACGTTCAGGGCCCGCGGATACGGCTCCCGCCGCCCGCTGTACAGCAACAGCTCCGACGAGGGACGGCGCCGCAACCGCCGGGTGACGATCACGTTCGCCAAGCCCGCACCGGCTGAAGCGCCGGCCGCCGGCACCACCACGTCCCCACTGCCTGAGGGCGAAGGGACGAAGGCGACGGTGCGCGCGAAGGGGGTGCCGTTCGACCTGCAGGTGACGGCCTTCCGCCGGATGCCCGGAGACCTGGGCCTGCTCCGCTACTCGATCACCAACCGGGGTGACGGCAAAGCGTGGTACCACGACCTCAACTGGGCCGACGACTGGAACGCCTTCAAGTACCACGCGGCGACGAACATCCAGGTGACCGACCCCGCCGCGCGCCGCCTGTACCGCCCGGCCCGCGTGATCGTGGCCAAGGGGGAGGAACCGGGCACGTACTGCGCGTGCACGAACACCTCCGGGGTGGCATTGTCGGCGATGAACTTCGAGCCCGGCGAGACGAAGGAGTTCTGGTCGCTGTACGCCCTGCCCGCCCAGGCTGACGCACTGACCGTCAAGGTGGCCACCTGGCGCGCCCTGCAGGTGCCCCTGTCCTGAGCCCGCGCCTCGTTGCAGGCTCCGGCCCTCGGGTCCCTGTGGGCCACAGCCGGCTCGAACCGCGAAACCGGCCCATGCCGGATACTCGACAACCCGCAGAAACGTCGGATCCGGGGGTGCTACTCCGTCGGTTGCCGGGCGTCATCTGCTGCGCGGGCGAAGGCGCGGATGAGTGGCGTCTCGCTCGCCGTACGCCAGGCGAAGGCCCACCGGCACGGCGGGGCGTCACGGATCGGCACGAAGGCGAGGCTGGGCCAGGGGTAGAAGGTCGCGGCCTCGGCGGTGACCCCGGCGGTGGCCTGGCCCGAGGCGACGGCGCTGAGGGTCTCCTGCCAGGTGGTGACCTTGTGTCCACGGCGGACGGGGCGGCCGGAAGGGGTGTGGTACGGGTTGAAGATCTCCTCCATGCAGGAAGGGATCGACCGGCCCTCGACCACGATGCAGTCGCCGAGGTCCTCCAGGCAGATGGAGTCCCGTCCCGCGTAGGGGTGGTCGGCGGAGACCATCAACACCACCTCGGAGGCGTACGAGGTCGGTTTGACGGTCAGATCGGGCTCGCGGATCGGCAACCACACGTGCGCCACGTCCACCTCGCCCGACTTCAGCAGGTCCAGAGGGGAGGCAGGCTGGATCTCGCGGTGCTGGAGCCGGGCGTTCGGGTGCCGGTCGAGGAACAGGTCGAGAACGTTCTTGATCTGCGTGGAGAGCGGGCCGAGTGTGCCGAGGGTCAGTGTGCCCGCGGTGCCGTCGGCGGTGGCCTGAGCGGTCGCGATCCCTTGCACGATCTGCCGGTGGCCACTCTTGAGCGCCTGGTACAGCTGCTCACCGAGCGGGGACAGGCGGACCGCTCGGGTGGTGCGGTCGAACAGGGGCGCGCCGATGCGCCGCTCCTGCTTCTTGATCGATTGACTGACGCGGGCGGGACTGATCCCCAGCCGCTCGGCCGTACGGCTGAAGTGCAGCTCCTCGGCCAGCGTCAGGAAGATCTCGATCTCTCGCATCTCCACGGGCGGGCCTCCGCATTCTTCATTTCAGGGTTAAAGGACGTTATCGGATTCGTCGTAGATGCGAGGCGGGCAGGTGGGGAAAGCTTGGCGCGTTCGAAGGAAGTACGGCTTTGGAGGTTCGGTGCCCGTCGGATATCTGATCCCTGTGGCGCTCGTCGCGATCGGGACACTGTTCGCACTGCGGCCGCTGCCGGGGTGGAGCCCGCTCGGCCGGGTGAGCTACTTCTTCGGGCTGGCCGCCAACGAACTGCCGTTCGCGGCCTTCTTCTGGCTGCTGCTGGCCCCGACGGCGCTGGCGTTCGCCGAGGGTGACATCCACACGGCGGGCGGCTGGGCCGTCGTCGCCCTGGCCGCCGTGACCACGATCGGGCTCACGGTCATCGCCTACCGCGGCCTGGGGGAACGGGCCAGGATCTGGCGCGCGATGGACGCCGGCCTGGGCGCGGGCTGGCGCGCCGCCATCGACGCCGACCTCGCCGCCGGACTGCGCCGTCGTCCGCCGTGGGCCCGCATCCTGCTCCTGCCCATCTACAAGCGCCGCGCGGACGTCCGCCGGGTGGCCGATCTCTCATACGGCGACGCGGGCCGGCGCAACCTGCTCGACCTCTACCACCACCGCTCGCGCCCGTCCGGCGCGCCCGTGCTCATCCACCTGCACGGAGGCGGCTACTCCGGGGGCCACAAGAACAGCCAGTCGCTGCCGTTGCTCTACCGGTTCGCCTCCCAGGGCTGGGTGTGCGTCAGCGCCAACTACCGGCTACGGCCCCAGGCCCAGCACCCGGACCACCTGATCGACCTCAAGAAGATCATCGCCTGGGTACGCGAGCACGCCCACGAGTACGGCGCCGACCCGTCCACGCTGTTCGTCGCGGGCAGTTCGGCGGGCGGGCACATGGCGGCGCTGGCCGCGCTCACCCCCAACGACCCCGCCTTCCAGCCGGGCTTCGAGCACGCCGACACCTCCGTGACCGGCGCCGTCTATCTGAACGGCTGGTACGGCGCCTACTTCGGGCAGGGGCCCGAGTCCTCGCCGCCGGCCCACATCACCGCCGACGCACCGCCGTTCCTCGTGGCCCACGGCGATCTGGACCCGCTGGTGCCCGTGGGCGAGGCCAGGCACTTCGCCGACCAGCTCCGTCGTACGTCGGCCTCCCCCGTCGTCTACGCCGAGCTGCGCGGCGGCAACCACGCCTTCGACCTGTACCATTCGGTCCGCTTCGAGGCGCTCGTCGACGCCATCGAGGCCTTCACCGCCCGAGTGAGATCGCAGCAGCGCACACCGCACCCTTAGCCCTGCCGTCATGCCACCTGCCGGCCATCGCCTCATCTTCGCTTGCCGATCACGATCCCGGGCAGCCGTGGCGGCCCGGCGTGCGCCGATTCAGGACCCGCCGCCGCCTCCACCGTCACCCGCGCCGCCACCTCCGCCGTCCCAGCCGCCGCCCCCTCCGTCCCAGGTGCCGCTTCCGCTGTCGTCCGGGGTCCAGCCGACGGAGCCGCAACCGGCGGTCGAGGTGTTGTGGTCGGCCGGGTAGAGGTGACCGTCCGGGATCGAACGCTTGCCGAGCTCGGCTGACAGGTGCGGGTCGCCGAGGTGGCTCAGTCCGTACAGTGCGAGCGGCACGGCCACCGCGTCGGTCCCGGCCTCGTACGGGTGTGCCCGGCGTGCCTTCTCCAACTGGTGGCGGCCCGCGCGGCCGAGCCGGACCGGCCGATTCCTGACGTACAGGGACTGGATCTTCCTGGCCACCAACCAGCTGCCGCCGAACCCGAACAGGGCAGCCACGCTCAGCGGCGGCGACTGCGCGACGATCATGTAGACCACGTCGGCCCCGGCGGCGACGACCGCGACCGTGGGGATCAGCTTCAGGACATCACGGCACACGCGGAAGCCGGGCACGCTCCGGGAGTCGACGAGCAGGCCCAGGTCGGCGAGCCGCCCCCTGATCCCGGCGACCTCCGCACTCTCCGCCAGACGACGCTTGACCTGGACGACCGGCGGGCTCCTGCGCTCGGCGAGGATCGCGACCAGCCGCTCCTCCACGGGGTATCCCGCCGTCACGGCCGTGGAGACGCGGTGGAGCTTCCCGCCTCGGGAGACGCGGACCTCCCCTTCCCTGGCCAGCAGCCCGATCGCGGTGTCCGCCACCCGTACGGGACCGCCCGCGAGATAGGCGAGCTCGTAGTGGCCGAGGTCGACGTCGCGCAGCCCGCCGAGCCTCAGGCGGGCGCGGACGTGCGCCACCTCGGCGGCGAGGACCGTGCCGACGGTGACCGCCCCGAGGAGCACCGCCAGCCATGCGAGGATCACGTCCACGCCCACCTCCCGTGTTGTTGATCAACGCGTGAGGCGGACACGAAGGTTCCGAGAAGCGCCACATCCGGCCCTCCCCGTACGAATGACCGCCCGCGGTGACCTCGGACGCCGCCGGTACCAGCACTGGCGGGTCATGTCGCGATCCTTGGACCCGCTGCACGAGGTGTGCTCAGCGGTCCGGTGACGCCATTCCTCTCGACGCCTTTACAACGTAGATCACATCCGCGGCGACTCGCTCGACGTCGTACGTGGCGGTATCGCCCTGCGCCTGCGTGAACGCCCGCCACTGGGGCACTGGGCGCTGTATCGCCTGTTCCACAAGCGCCTTCCCTACACCTACCGCTGGTGGGCACGCGACGACCTGCTCGGTTCGCGCTACCTGGCACGGCAGTGCACGACATGGCTACTCGCGACATCACCCCTGTGGGCCTTCATCGGGCTCATGCCCATCGAACTGGTCCACTGGGTGATCCTCTCGACACTCATCCGCATGCTCGGCTTCCTCCCGCAGCGATCCCTGCGCCTCCACCAGCTGAGGAGACACGAATTCAACCTGGACCTGCAGGGCAACTCGCCATAGGTGGCCGACGTTGACGGCACGTGCATGCGGCCAATTGCTGAACAGGCTGGTCGCCACCGACACCTCAGGACCAGGCTCACCGACAGCAAGATCTGAACAGCTCGCAGGGAAAGCAGTTGTCTTGCACGTGCATTTCCATGAACGATCCGGGTGTGACCGTCTTGTTGCTGACAGTCGGCCTGCCAGGGGCCGGCAAGACCACAAGAGCTCGGCAGCTGGCCAAGGAGCGCAATGCGCTTCGGTTGACGCCTGACGAGTGGATGATTCCGTTGTTCGGTGAGCCGGAGGCGGACGGGAAGCGCGATGTCCTGGAAGGACGGCTGCTCTGGCTCGCGCTGGAGGCGTTGAGGCTCGGAACCAACGTGGTCCTGGATTTCGGATGCTGGTCTCGTGACGAGAGGTCCGCCATCCGCTGGTTGGCGAAGTCTGTCGGCGCGTCCTGCGACCTGGTGTACGTGCCGGTCGACCATGAGACCCAACGCGCTCGGATCGCTCATCGCCAGTCGACCGATCCGGACCAGACCTTCCTGATGAGCGAGACAGACCTGTTGCGCTGGAGGACGATGTTCGAGGAGCCGGACGCTGCGGAACTCGACGGGCAGGAGATCGGCAGCCCGCCCCCTGATTGGCCGGGCTGGACCGAGTGGGCCGCCGATCGGTGGCCGTCCTTCACGTAGCTGCCTCTGGTACGGCCCTGCCCGAGAGCGTGGTCGACCGGCTACTCGCCGCGCGGCGGCTGATCTCGACGGTACGCGCCGAGGCAGGCGACTCGACGGACACCTCCCGGTGACCACCCGGAGACTCGGGGCTCGCCTGTCGACGCGTCCCGCTTCCGGCTGATTGCTCATCACTCTCACGAGTGACGAGACCGCGCGAAGCACCGGCCACGATGGAGCGGATGTCGCGAACCGATCTTCACGAGGAGACCGCCTATGGGGAACGGCGCAGAGGGCTCGAAGACCGGTGAGACGGGCGGCTGTGCGGAGGGGGTCCGGTTCCGGGTTCTCGGTCCGTTCGAGGAAGCGCCCGCGGTCCCGTCACTCCCGGGGGGCCGCGGCAGCGTGCCCTCCTCGCCCGGCTGGTGGCCGCGGCCGGGACGGTCGTCTCGCCACCACGGACGTCGATGCGCTGCGCTTCGGCTGGCTGGTCGTGGAGGCCGAGCTGCGTCCGCCCGCGGAGGCGCTGCCGCTGCTGGAGGAGGCGTTGCGGCTGTGGCGCGGCGTCCCCTACGGCGAGTTCGCCGACGAGCTGTGGGCCGTCGCGGAGGTCAACCGCCTGGGTGAGCTGCGCATGAACGCGATCGAGTCCCGCGCCCAGGCGCTGCTGGACGTCGGCCGCCCGCAGCCGGTGATCCACGAGCTGGAGGCCGAGACGGTGGAGCACCCGCTGCGGGAGCGGCTGTGGTGGTTGCGCGCCCTGGCTCTCCACCGGTCCGGGCGGCAGGCCGACGCGCTGGCCACGATACGCCGGGCCAGGAAGGTCATCGCCGATCAGCTCGGCCTCGATCCCGGCCCTGAGCTGCGGGAACTGGAGTGCCCCGGACCGGCCTCGGGACGGACGAGGGACAGCCGCACAGGGCCGGGCTCGGGCGCAGGGGTGATCGACTGCGCCTGCTGGAGGATGTCCTTTCGGCCAGCCCCCGCTCGCGGCCGATCAGTCGTCCCCGCACCGCGCGCCGGGCATGACCGGCCTCGCCGTCGCGAGTCCCCGGGGAATGGCGGCCGCGTGCCGGGCACGTGACCGGTGTTCTGCCGTCAAGATGTGCCAGGAGACTTGGGAAACACTTAGGAGCCGTCCTGAAGGGACGGTGACTTCCTTAACCTCGCGTCTCGTGCAACAGATGGGCGTGCCCGCAGATCCTTGGGTTCGACGAGTTCATCCAGGCGCGGGGACCTGCCGGGATCGCCGTCGCCGACGGGTTCGTCGTGTGGTCGGTGGGGAAGGCGGCGTCCACCGCATGCCGCTGAGCGGCGGCGCCCCGGAGCGGCTGCGCGGCGCCGACGGGCTCCACCTGACCGCCTGGCCGTGGGCCGCGGCCCGCGCCGGCGAGCTGCCGGACGCGGACCAGAACCATCTCGCCAACCTGGAGACCGGCCAGTCGCGCGACGTCTCGCTGCCTGACGGGGTCCAGGCGCCTGCCCCAAGGACTGCGCCTGGGTGACCGATACGCGGTTCTCCTCGCCGTCCACCACCCTCTTCTGGGACGCCGACCAGGAGTCCTGCCAGGGGTGCGGCCGGACCACCGGCTGTGTCGTCAAGACGCGGGCCGGCGGAGTTCGATTCCCATGGCCGGCACGCCGATTGCCGCCCTCCCGGGGCCTGTGGTCGCGGCCGGGGTCAGCGCGTGCCAAACCAGTGGGAGAGTGCTTCTTGTAGCGCAGGCGTGGCTGTTTCGGCGGGTTCGTCGATGGGCGCGGCCCAGGCGATGTGGGCGTCCGGGCGGATCAGCAGGGCGTCGGCCGGTCGCCGGCCGGTCTTGGCGGTGTGGACGTCGACGCGCTGCCCCCAGGCGCGGGCGGCCTCGCGAAGATCGGAGCGGTCGGCGAGGTCGAGGAGGATGGGCCGGGCGGGGTGCAGGAGGTCGGCGACGCAGGTGACGCCCTGGTCGGTGTGCAGGGTGAGGTCGGGGGCGAAGGTGCCGGTCAGCGGGTGGTGGCCGGTGCCGGGCGTGGAGTGGCGGAGGTCGGTTCCGGCGACCAGGGCTCCCATGCGGCGCAGCGGTTGCTCGTCGGTGAGGAGCTCCTGGAAGATCTCACGGAGTGCTTCTGCGGCCGGGTCGTGCCCGCGGCGCAGCGCCACCTGGGCGCGGGTGTGCAGCATGGTGCGGGTCCCGGCGTGGTGGCGTTCGTCGTGGTAGGTGTCCAGCAGGCCGGGCGGTGCCCAGCCGTGCAGGTCGGCGGCCAGCTTCCAGGCCAGGTTGACCGCGTCCAGCATGCCCGCGTTGAGCGCCACGCCGGTGGCCGGGAACAGGTGCGCCGCATCCCCCGCCAGCAGGATGCGCCCAGCCCGGTAGCGCTCGGCCTGGCGGGCCTTGAAGGTGAAGCGCGACAGCCGCGTCGATCCGGCCAGGGGCAGGTCCGCTCCGAGCACGCGGCGGATGCTGTCCTGCAGTTCGGTCAAGGTCATCGGGACGTCGTCGTCGTACTCGGTGCTCTCGTCCTCGATGGTGTAGAGGGAGACGCTCGTGGCGCCGGGTGAGGAGCCGAGGCCGAAGAGGCCGTGGTCGGTGCGGGTGAAACCGGCGCGGATCGTACCGAAGCGTGGGACGTCGAGATCGCCGTTGCCGAGCACGGTGACCGTGCCGGGCAGGGTGACCTGGGCCAGCCGGTTGACCTCGGGGTAGACGGTGCCGGGGAAGCCGATGCCGGCCCAGTCGCGGACGCGGCTGCGCGCGCCGTCGCAGCCCACCAGGTAGCGGGTGCTCACCTGGTACGGTCCGTCCGGGCCCCGCGCGTCCACCCTCACCCCGGCGTCGTCCTGGTTCACCCCGGTCACCTCGTGCCCGCGGCGTACGTCCACACCGAGCTCGCCGGCGCGTTCGTCGAGCAGCCGCTCCAGGTGCTGCTGCGGCAGCGGCAGCGCGTGCAGCGGCGGATCCGCCAGCCGGGTGAAGTCCAGATGCACCCCGCCGAACGGGAATCGGGGTGCCGGGACAGGGCCGGGGCAGGCGGCCTGGAAGCGTTCCAGCAGGCCCCGGTAGCGCAGCAGCTCCAGGATCTGGCCGCCGATACCTCCGGCCTTGGGGGTGTCGCGGCGGTTCGGGTGCCGCTCCAGCACCAGCGGCCGCACCCCAGCCAAGCTCAGTTCGATCGCCAGCATGAGGCCGGTCGGTCCGGCGCCCACAATGATCACGTCGGCGTTCTTCATCAGTCACTTTCCTTGGGATCTGTCGTTGTGCGCAATACGCGAATGTCGTGCCCGCGCCGCCTGAGCGGTGCATTGGGCGCGGCCTGGCCACATGGGAGCGTGATGTGCCGCATGTCGGTCTCAGAGGTCGGCGACGGTGGAGATCGGGGTGTTGAGGATGCCGTCGAACGCCTCCAGGACGGGCGTGTGCACGTAGGCGCTCTGGATCCGGATGCGGTCAGGGCCGATCGCCGCCTGCGCCTGGCGGAGGTCGACGATGCTGAGCCCGAGCCCGGCCTCGGCGAAGGCGGCCTCGATGCTGCCCGGCTCGGGCGGCTGCAGCGCGGTGTTGTCGATGGCGAAGCCGAAGCGCGCGTTCTCGTCGGGGCGCATGTCGGCGGTGTGTCCGGCGGGGCTGGTCAGGGCGAGGGCGACGTAGTCATCGCCCAGCCGGTTGTGCAGGTGCTGCCCCATGGGCAGCCCGGTGAGCCGGCCGTTGAAGGAGACCGGCGTCTTCTGGATGTGGGCGTTGTGGGCGGCCAGGACGATGCGGGCCTCGGGGCCGGAGCGTTCCAGGTGCCACTGGACCGACCCGGCCATGTAGACGTCCCTGGCCGAGGTGTCGGCGGTCAGGCCGGTGCCGGCGTACAGGCCGGCCATGGCACGGAAGCCGTAGTCGGCGCTGCACGCGGCCTCCAGACGGCGCAGGGCGAGGTCGTAACTGGGCCGGTCGGAACGGGAGAGGTACAACAACTCCACGGCGCGAAAGCGCATGAGCAGTCGCATCAGGATCGCGCTGAGAGCGTCCTGCTCGGCGGCGGCCAGGCGGGCCCAGGCCGGCGCGGCCGAGGCCGCGGAGGAGCCGGCGAACGACCCGGCGATCCGTAGCGCCTCCTGGATCATCGGGAAGGTCTCGGGATCGACCTGGTGCAGGTAGTCGGCGACCGGGGCCAGGGCGGGAAGCAGGGACCCGCCGGCCGCTGGGATGTCGATCCCGGCGAAGCGCACCGGCTCGGCGGCTGAGGCGTTGTGCCGGCGCATCCAGCGCAGCGGCTCGTCGACCCCCACGGGGATCGCCGTGGCGAGCTGGGTCGCCAGCTCGTCGTCCGTGCCTTCGCCCTGGGCCCAGGCGTCCAGGGTGACGCCCTCGCTGAAGCCGTACTCGAAGGCCAGGACGGTGAAGCCGCAGCGTTCGGCCAGGAATCGCAGGATGCGCCGGCGCATGAGCGAGAACTCGGTGATGAAGTGGGAATTCTCACCGACCGCGACGACGCGCGCGTCGCCGACGAGGTCGCGCAGCGGCTCCAGGTCGTCGAGCGGCGCCTCGGGGTCGAGGTGGGTGAGCGGGACGGCGTGGCCGCGCAGCCAGTCGGCGAACGGGGCACGGCGGGACGAAGCGGGCACGAGGACAGCTCGATTCTGATCGTGGAAAGGTGAAGGAACGACGGACGGAGGTGCGTGACGCCGTAGGCGTCGCCGCCGCGACGGCGGATGAGCCTGGCCGGGTTGCCGCCGACGATGCCGTAGTCGGGAACGTCGCCCACGACCATGGCGCCGGAGGCGACGATCGCTCCGTGGCCGATGCGGACGCCGGGCAGGCCGGCGACGAGGGCGAAGTGCTCGGCCCAGGAACCACGCATGATCGGGAAAGGGAAGGTCGAGGGGCCGTCCACGCGGTGGCCGGCGCCGTTCATGATGAATGCCCTCGGTGAGGGAGTGCGCATGGGACGCAGCACGGTCGAGTCAGGGGGACAGGCGTCACGCGATCGTCTTCTCATGAGGTGTCGACAGTGAGGACATCGGGCCAGACGACCCAACCCTACCTATCGGTACGGAACGTTCCGTACGGATAGGATGATGTCCAAGGCGGACGTCCGCTGTCAAGTACGGAACGTTCCGTACGATAAGGCGTCGGCGGCAGTGGCCAGCTCGGGCAGCCCCGAGACATGCCCGACCTCCTTCAGCGCCACCGTCATCCGCGCCGCGTACGGCGGCGAACGCGTCCGGCCGCGGCGCCACGCCGTGCTCGGCAGCCGTCGTCACGATGACCTTCACGGCCCGTTCTCCGGTCTCGGACCCGGGGCGTCGCGGGTGCAGAGTCGTGCCCGACCGGCCGCCAGTGCGGTGACCACGAACGTCGACCGTGCCGACCGGCATCTCGACCAACCCCTATCATCGCCGAATGATCGAGCTTCAGGAGGGCGGGGAGATCGCCTGCCCGGCCGCGCGCGTGTGGGCGGTCGTCGCCGACTACGGCCAGGACCCACGCTGGCGCAAGGGCGTCGAGACGATGGCGCCGCACCCCGAAGGCATCGTCCGGGTGGGCATGACCACCGCCGAGGTGATGCGGTTCGCGGGCCGGACCTACCGCAACGGCGGCGAGGTCATCCGGGTGGAGCCGGGGCGCTCGTTCGCCTGGCGCACTACTTCGGGGATCGACGCCGAGGGCGGCAGGCTCGTCGAGCCGCTCGGTGAGGACCGGTGCCGCTTCACCTTCCACGTGCGCGTCACCCCACGCGCGACCTCCGAGAGGCTGCTGGAGCCGGTGCTGAGGTGGTTGCTGCGCCGGTCGATCCGTGCCGATGTCCGCCGCTTGGCCGGCCTCTGCGCTTCTTGACCCCCACGTGGTCGTCCAGCATCGCGACGACCACAGGCCCCAAGGGAAGATCTCGCATCGGCCCCTTGTCCGTTCTGGAGTCCGCGCCCATGCCGCCTCCGCCCGTACGGAACGTTCCGTACCGATAGGGTGTCGGCATGACCGACACGCCCCACCGTCGCGGTGCCGACCGGACCGAGGCCATCATGCGGGCCACGCTGGAGCTCGGCCAGGAGATCGGCTACGCCAAACTGAGCATGGAGGCGGTCGCCATCCGGGCGGGCGCCAGCAAGCAGACCCTCTACCGCCGATGGCCGTCCAAGGCAGCCCTGCTGTTCGACTCGCTGTTGTCGGTGAACGGGCCCGCCCTGGACTACCCCGACACCGGCGACCTCGTGGCCGACTTGCGCGCCCAGATCCACTCGGCCGTTGACCTGCTGGCCGAACCACCCGTCGGCCCCCTGTTCAAGGCCCTGATCGGCGAGGCCCAGCACGATCCCCAGATCGCCACCGCACTCAACGAGCGCTTCATCGCCCCACAGGCGGACAAGACCGTCGCTCGTTTGAGGACGGCCCGCGACCAGGGTCAACTGTCGCCCTCCTTCGACCTCGACCTGGCCATGGCGATCCTGTCCGGCCCGCTGTACTTCCAGCTTCTGGTCACCCAGGAACCGCTGACTCATGAATACGTCGACCGGATCCTCGACGCCCTGTTCACCGGGATCGGCCCTACCCGTACAAATTGACGTCCTTTCCACGGGGTCAGCCCAGCTGTGCCGCCTCGGGGCGCAGCCTGCGGGCGATCAGCATGCCCGCGACGGCGAGCAGGCCGGTGAGGACGAAGACGCCCAGCAGTGCGGTGCGAGTGGAGCCGCCGTGGTTCTGGGCGAAGGCGATGGCGGCGCCGCCGAGCCCGGCGATCACGCCGGTCGCCAGGGTCTGGGCGAGCTGCAGCGCGCCGCTGGCCTCGCCCTGCCGCTCCGGCGGGGCCTGCTCCAGGGTGGCGGTGGTGGAGGCGTTGAAGCCGATGCCCCTGCCGAGGCCGCCGACGGCCCATCCGACCAGGGCGATCCAGGAGGGGAGTGCACTGGTCAGGATCGTGAGCGCGATCAGGGCGACGCCCGCCAGCAGGACGGCGAAGCCAAGCACGGTGGAGGCCGTGCGCGTGCCGTTCTTCCCGTTGTCCCGCTTGGCCTGCAGTCCTGCGCCGACAACCCACGTGATGGCTCCGGCGGACAGTCCCAGACCGGCCAGTGTGGCGCCCATGCCCCGCAGTTGCTGCAGCCCGAGGGGCAGGAAGGCTTCGCTGCCGAAATAGACACCGCACAGCAGGCCACGGACGACGACCCCCGCGCCGAGGCCGGCCCGGGGCGCTGAGGGTGCCCTCCGGGGTGACCCGGCGCAGCGCGGGCACGGCGACGGCGACACCGGCCACGGCCAGCACGATCATCAGGACGGGGTTCTTCAGCAGCAGTGCCTGGAGCAGTACGCCGGTGCCCACGGTGAGCAGGATCGCGCCGGCCAGCGGACGCTTCCACCACGGAGCGGCCGGGGCCGGGGCGGTGGCGGCTGCTTCTGCGCGGTGCAGGCGGCGCAGGCCGGGCAAAGTGAGCAGCGCGGCCACCCCGGCGATCGGCAGCATGAGCAGGAACACCGACCGCCACGTGAGGTGGTCGGCCAGGATGCCTGTGACGGCGGGCCGACGAGGGAAGGGATCGTCCAGGCCGAGGACAGCAGGGCGTACATCCGGGCCCGCAGGCGCTCGGGGTAGGCGAGTCCGATCATGGTGTAGGCCATGGACATGACCGCTCCTACGCCCAGGCCCTGTCCGAAGCGGCCCACCAGGAACAGCAGCCAGGAGGGTGCGGCGCCGGCCACCACGCAGCCCGCCGCGAAGACGAGCATGCCCAGGGCCATCGGACGCCAGGGGCCCCGGCGGTCGGCGGCGCGCCCGGCGAGCACGGTGCCGATGATGTTGGCGAGCATCAGTGCCGACAGGCCCCACCTGTAGGCGCCCAGGCCGTCGAGGTCCTCCGCGAAAGCCGGGGCCCGCCAAGCCTCCGGCAGGCCGCGGGACACCCGGATCGACGAGGCCGTGCCCGAAGCGGTGATGGAGATCCTCAACGAGGTCGGTTACGGCAACCTCACGCTGGAGGCGGTGGCCGCCCGCGCCGGTACGAGCAAACCCGCGCTGCGTCGCCGCTGGCGCTCCCGCCAGCACCTGGTCGTGTCGGCTCTGGCCCAGACCATCGGCACCACGCCGACCCCCGACACCGGCTGCACCCACTGCGACCTCATCGCCGGTATCGGCACCCTCAGCGAGGCCTTCACCAGCACCGTGGGCCGAAGAGCACTGCCGGGGCTCGTCGCGGACCTCGCCGACGACCCCCGGCTGGAGAAGGAGTTCATGGACACCTTCTTCCATCCGCGCCGCGCCACCACTGCCGAAGCGCTGCGTCGCGGCATCGACCGGGGTGACGTCCCACCCGACGCGGACATCGATCTTCTGCTGGACATGCTGGCGTCGACCACGTACTACCGCGTGCTCTTCGGGCACCTGCCCATCACGCCAGAACTTGCCGAAGACGTCGTATCGGTGGTCATGGCGGGCGTCGCCACCAAGCGGTGGCGTGACGAGCACGGCCCCTCATGCGACGTGTCAGGGTGACGTCGGGGAGGAAGCGGCCGTGCTCCAGCCCGCAGCCGGTGTGCGCGGTGCCCGAGCCGTAGGCGCGATCATGGTGTCTCTTCGATGGAGAGTTGTGGCGGCGTCATGGGCGTGGAACCGGTGGACTGGGTCGAGATCCCGGCCGGAACGTTGCGGCGGGGCACGCCCGCCGAAGATGTGGAGGAGGTCGCGCGCCGCTACGCCGACACCGGGGTGCCGGTGGAGTGGTACCGGAAGGAGGCCCCGCGCGCCGAGATCCACGTCCCGGGCTTCCGGATCGCCCCATCCTTGTGACCGTCGAGCAATGGACGCTCTTCGCGCGGGCCACCGGCAGGCCGGTGCCGCAGGCGCCGGCCTGCCGGTCATCGGTGTCACCTGGCAGGAGGCGACGGACTGTTGCCGGTGGCTGGAGGAGCGGCTCGGCGGCGTCGAGGTGCGCCTGCCGACCGAGGACGAATGGGAGCGCCGCCCGGGGCGACGACGACCGTGAGTTCCCCTGGGGTGAGGAGTACCGTACCGGGCTGGCCAATCTCGTGGACCTGGGCATCGGCACGACCACGCCGGTCGGCTCGTTCCCCGAGGGGGCCGGTCCGTTCGGCGTCCTGGACATGGCGGGCAACGCCGACGAATGGACCTCCACCGTCTACGCCCCTACCCGGGCGCTCCCCTTGAGGTGCCGAGGACCGAGGGCTGGGCCTTCGACCCGCACATCACTCGAGGCGGCGCGCAGGTACCAGTCGACCGGTCCCATGCAGACCACGGCGGAGAGCGTGGAGATCCGCCCGCGGTACGGCAGCAGCGTCGCATGGCCTGCTCGGCACCCCCAGACGGGTGCGTGGCCGGTGTGGGGAGGCATCGGCGAGGAGTGGTGCCAGAAGGGGGCGAGCGGGGATGGCCGGGATACCCGACGTCCGGTGGGCGCTCGGGGCGCTCGACGTCAGGAGGGGCGGGCCACGTACGCCTGCTTGGCGTCGCCGGAGAAGCCGCAGGCGCGGTAGAAGGCGTGGGTCGCAGGGCTGCGGGAGCCGGTCATCAGCATCGCCTTGTAGCAGCCCGCGTCCGATGCGGCCCGCAGGGTGCCGGCCATGAGCTGCTTGCCCAGTCCGCGGGAGATTCCAGGATCTGGCGGAAGACCTCGGCGTCGGAGCCGTCCTTGAGAGCCGGGTCATCCGGCTGCAGTTGCCGGTAGAGGCGGACGATGTGCGCGAAATCGTCGAGCCGGGCCTCGCGGAACATGCGTGGAGCATGGCAACGCGCCGAGCCCGTCCCCTTGACGCGGGTCAGCGGACGACGGCGCGGACGAGGAGGCGCTGCAGGGCGCCCTGCTCCTCGGAGGAGAGCGGAGCCAGCGGGGAGTCACTGGTCAGCAGCTCCAGCAGGCGCTGGCGCAGTTCGGTGCCCGCCGGCGTCAGGACGAGATGCTTGGCGCGACGGTTGCCCGGGTGGGGATGGCGTTCGAGGTAGCCCTGTTCCTCAAGGCGGTCGGCGACGAAGGTGGCGTTGGAGGGCTCGCAGCTCATCCGTTCGGCGAGCTCGCGCAAGGTCATGGGGCCGGTCAGCTCGCGCATCGCGACGCCTTGCGAGGCGGTCAGGCCGAGGGTGGCCGCGCGGGTCCGGACGTGCGCCTCGATCTGTTTGGCCAGGCCGTTGATCAGGCCACAGAGCTCGCGGTCGGCCTGAACCTGGGTCTCGTGCTCGTCGGTCACGTCCCCAGTCTACTGCAACTCGAATGATTGCAATTCGAATGGTTCTAGCTGTAACGTTCGGCAGGCGCCACCGTCCCGGCGGCGCCTCCTTCGAGCACGAGGCAGGCATCATGGCCACGACGACCGCTTTCGACCGCACGCGCCTGAGCCGCGCGCCCCGCGTCCGCTCCGTCCAACTGGGTGACCTGACGATCACCCATGTCCCCGACGGACTGGTACGGCTCAAGCCGCGCGGCTGGCTGCCCGCCGCCACCGACGCCGACTGGGCCACCCATCGCGACCACCTCGACGACGACGGCAACCTGGTCGCAGGGATCGGCGGCCTGCTGGTCGAGCGAGGCGACCGGGCGCTGCTCATCGACACCGGGTTCGGCCCCGAATCCCATCCGGACGACCCGGCCAACCCGCTGCTCGGCAAGCTGTACGGCGGCCAACTGCTGGACAACCTGCGGCGACTGGGCCGTACGCCGGAGCAGATCGAGGCCGTCGCCATCACCCACCTGCACTCCGACCACCTCGGCTGGGCCTGGAGCACCGCCCCCGGCGAGGACGCACCGCCCTTCGCCCACGCCGCGCATCTCGTCGCCGCGCCCGAGTGGGAGGGGCGCGACCTCGCCGGCGAGCCGCGGCTCGCCGTCATGGAACCCCGCGTCCGCACGATCGAGGACGGCGAGAACATCTTCCCCGGCGTCCACGCCTCGTTCGCGCCCGGACACACGATCGGGCACACCACCTACACCATCACGGGCGGCGACCGGCGGCTCATCGTGTTCGGCGACGCCCTGCACGCGCCGGTCCAGGTCACCCACCCCGAATGGTCCTGCGGGATCGACCACGACCCCGCCGAGTCCGCCGGGCACCGCCGCCGCCTGGTCGAGGAACTGAGCCGTCCGGACACGATCGGCTACGGCGGCCACTTCGCGGACGTGACCTTCGGACGCGCCGAACCCCGCCCCGACGGCCGGTTCGTCTGGACCCCGGTCGCCTGACCACCTGCCGCAGCCCCGCACTTTCGGCCGTGGCAACGCCACTGCGTCCCGCTTTACCGCAGTCGGTCGCGGCGGCGGGTCAGGGACGCGGTCTCGGCGGTGTTGCCCGCCAGTTCGATCGCCTTGTCGTAGGCCGCGCGCGCGTCACGGTCGCGGCCCAGGCGCCGCAGCAGGTCGGCGCGGGTGGCGTGGTAGGCGTGGTAACCGGCCAACCTCTCCCCGAGACGGTCGACGGCCGCCAGCGCCACGTCCGGGCCGTCGAGTTCGGCGACCGCGACGGCCCGGTTGAGCGCGATGACCGGCGAGGGGTCGAGGCGGACGAGCTGGTCGTAGAGGGCCAGGACCTGCGACCAGTCGGTGTCGCGCATGTCGCGGGCGGAGGTGTGCACGGCGTTGATCGCCGCGAGGATCTGGTAGCGCCCCGGAGCCACCCCGGCGGCGGCAGCGGCGAGGCGTTCGCGTACCAGCCGGTGCCCTTCGGCGATCAGCGCGGCGTCCCAGACGCCACGGTCCTGCTCGTCGAGAGCGACCAGTTCGCCGCCGGACGAGACCCGGGCGGGACGGCGGGCCTCGGTGAGCAGCATCAGCGCCAGCAGCCCAGCCACCTCGCCGTCGCCGGGCAGGAGGGCACGGATCAGGCGCGTGAGCCGGATCGCCTCGGCGGTCAGCTCGTGCCGGACGGGATCGCTGCCGGCGCCGGTGGCCAGGTAGCCCTCGTTGAAGACGAGGAACAGCACGGCCAGCACGCCCGAGACCCGCGCCGGGAGGTCCTCGGCGGACGGCACCCGATACGGGATGCGCGCGGCCTTGATCTTGGCCTTCGCTCGGGTGATCCGCTGCCCCATGGCGCTCTCGGCCACCAGGAAGGCGCGGGCGATCTCGGGCATGGTCAGGCCCGCGACCATGCGCAGCGTGAGCGCCACCCGCGTCTCCATCGCCAGCGCCGGGTGACAGCAGGTGAAGATCAGCCGGAGCCGGTCGTCGTCGATCGCGCCCGTAGGCTCGGGCGGAGCGTCGTCGTACACCATTCGAGCCTCCTTCTGCTTGTCGTCGCGCTTGTTCTCGCGCCGGACGCGGTCGATGGCCTTGTGGGTGGCGGTGGTGGTCAGCCAGGCGCCCGGATTGGGCGGTACGCCGTCGTCCGGCCAGCGCTGGACGGCGGTCGCGAACGCCTCGGCGGCCGCCTCCTCGGCGACGTCGAGGTCACCGAAGCGCCTGGCCAGGGAGGCGACCACCCGGGCCCACTCCTCGTGGTGGGCCCGGACGATCGCCTCGCGGACGTCGATGCCGCTCACAGGAACGGTCGCACCTCGACCTTCCGGTTGCAGGCCTTCGACCCGGCGGCGGCCAGCTTGAGCGCCACGTCGAGGTCGGCCGCCTCGATGATCCAGAAGCCGGCGAGGTACTCCTTGGACTCCAGAAAGGGCCCATCGGTGACCATCGCCTCCCCACCGCGGTTGTCGATGACGGTGGCCGTGTCGGGTGAGGCCAGGCCGCCGGCGAAGACCCAGTGGCCCTCGGTCCGGAGCCGGTCGTTGAAGACGTCGATCGCCGCGTCCTCCTCCGGGGTGGCCAAGGTGCTCTTGTCGTGAATCACGGACATCAGGTACTGCATCTGAGGATCCTCTCCTGTCGCGTGCCGATCGGGGACTTCACGGGGTCGGGTACTGCGGGCGCCCGGCCGGCCGGAACACCTGGATCGTCACGCCGTTGCCGTCGACCCGCGACTCGACCAGGGTGCCGCTGCCGTGCACCTGCAGCTCACCTCCCGGCTTGGCTTTCAGGTCCGCGACGGCGGTCGCGAGGTCGTCGGGCAGGACTTCGGTGCCCGGCCACGCCGGATCGGCGAGCGTGGTGGACGCCACGTACTTGGGTCGCGTGTTCAATGCCCGCATGACGGGCTCCCATCCGGGGACGTCCTGGACCGTCAAGGAGCCCCACGAGCCGGCGAACAGCTCGTAGGTCCGCCGGCCGAACAGGAACGCGTCGGCGCGGCGGTAGGTCTGGTTGATGTACGCCTTGGTCTCGTCGTCACCCTTCCCGAGGGCCCATCCGCCGCGGTCGAACCCGTTCCTGCGGTCCTCCTCCGACGCGCCGCCGTTGCCCTGCATCACTCCGTCGATGGTGACCTGAGTCATGGTCGTCAGCTTCATGACCGCGATTCCTCCGCCGTGGCGCCGCCCCTCGCGGGCGGCCTCACCCCTGCTACGAACACCACCGCCCCGATCCGACACCGCCCCACCGATCTCTTCGAAGATTTTTCCGGGACGCCGGCCGTCAGCGATCCCGCGTCAGAAGCCGCGGGACCGGTTCGACTGACTCCATCGGCTCGTCACACGCTCGCCATGTACGTCCACGTTCCGTCACTCTCCGTGATAATCGTCCGGATTGAGTCATACGGTATCGATCAGACAAGGTGGCCACTTTCGCGGAGCGGTCTCTGGCGCGTCGCGACACGCCGCCTGCCGCACCATCCGCGAGGCCGCCCTCGACCGCATCACTTCTTCTTGGCACTTGCTGTGCAGCGAGCGCCAGAAGCCGAACAGCTCACGGAGGACACGATGAAACGCACAGCCCTTCTACGGCGTGCCGCCGTACCGGTGCTGGCGGCGGCGCCGCTGATGGGAGCCGCGTCGACGGCTCAGGCGGCGACCGGCGGCGACGGTGACGGCGGAGGCAAGGGCCCCTGCCCGCACGCCTGCCCACCGGGACGCCCCGGCCCGCCCGGTCCGCCCTGAGCGGTCGAGGCGCCCGTCGTCGTGACCCGGGAGATCTCGACACTGACGGTCAGGGATCCGACCGTCTCCGTCGAGTGTCCGGCCGACACCGCGGTCAGCGGCGGGGGTGCGTCTTTGGACCCCTACCCGCCGGGAGCCGTGCTCATCAGCAGCGTCCCGAGCGGGAACGGCTGGTCGGCAGCGGCGCGCAACAACCTCAATGCGGGGACGCTGCACGTCTACGCGTTGTGCATTCCGGTGACCGCCTGACGCGGCGGACCCTCCGGGGACCGCGGCCGAGTCGCAGGCGCATGTCGTTCTCCTGAGGATCGAAGAGGGTCCGGCGCCGCCTGGCGGGCGGGACCGGCCGAGGATCCGCACACGCGGCCGGCCGCGTCCCCGGACGTCGCCAGGCGGTCAGTCGATCTCCCACCTGACCGTGTGGGCCGCGCCGTACGCCGAGACCGTCATGCCCGCCGCGGTCCGCTGATGGAGGGGTCCTCGCCGCGGTCGATGTGGTCGGCGTGGAACAGGCCCTGGGTCAGCAGCCGGCGTACGTGCTCGTCGGCGGCGCTGTAGTAGACGAAGGTACCCTCACGACGCCCCTTGACCAGGCCGGCCAGGCGGAGCTTGGCCAGGTGCTGGCTGACCGCGGTGGGCGCGGCGTCGGCGAGCTCGGCCAGGCAGGCGACGTTGGACTCGCCCTGCAGCAATGCCCACAAGATCTTGATCCGGGTGGGGTCGGACAGCAGCCGGAAGGACTCGGCGGCCAGGTGCACCTGTTCCTCGTTCGGCATGTCGAAGTCGGGCAGCGACGTGTGCATGGCCGTCAGCATATCCCGAGATCCCACTAGTTGCGCATCTGCGTGACTGCGCATATATGCTGCCATGGTGTCAACCGACGTGAGAACCTCCCCCGTACCTGAGGCCGGTGACGCCGCCCAGGCGCAGGCCAGGTCGGCCTGGCAAGCCGGAACGTGGTCGTTGCCCGAGGTGCGCTGGGCCACGGCCGCCACCCTGCTGTTCGCCGCCGGCGGCATCTGCCAGCTGTCCGGCGCGCCCTCGTGGCTGTGGTGGGGCCTGTACCTCACCTGCTACGCCGCAGGAGGCTGGGAGCCGGGCCTGTCAGGGCTCAAGGCGCTGCGCGACAAGACCCTGGACGTCGACCTGCTCATGGTGGTCGCCGCGATCGGCGCGGCCGCCATCGGGCAGGTCTTCGACGGCGCGCTGCTGATCGTCATCTTCGCCACCTCCGGGGCGCTGGAGGCGCTGGCCACCAAGCGCACCCAGGACGCCGTGCGCGGCCTGCTGGACCTGGCCCCCGAGCAGGCCACCCGCCTGTCCGAGGCAGATGACGAGGAGCGGGTCGCCACCGCCGACCTGGCGGTCGGCGAGGTGATCCTGGTACGGCCCGGCGAGCGGATCGGCGCAGACGGCCACGTCACCGCCGGAGCCAGTGCAGTTGATCAGGCCGGCATCACCGGCGAGAGCGTGCCGGCCGACAAGAGCATGGGCGACGAGGTGTTCGCCGGCACGGTCAACGGCACCGGCGTGCTGCGGGTGCGCGTGACGCGCCCGGCGGCCGAGACCGTGATCGCCCGGATCGTGGCCATGGTGGAGCAGGCCGGCGCCACCAAGGCACGCACCCAGCTGTTCATCGAGAAGATCGAGCAGCGCTACTCCGTCGTCATGGTCGCGGCCACGGCGGCGCTCTTCGTCCTCCCGCTGGCCTGGGGAGTAGCGCTGCAGGACGCCCTGCTGCGGGCGATGACGTTCATGATCGTCGCCTCGCCGTGCGCGGTGGTGCTGGCCACCATGCCGCCGCTGCTGGCCGCCATGGCCAACGCGAGCCGGCACGGCGTGCTGGTCAAGTCAGCCGTGGTGATGGAACAGCTGGGCACGGTGACCCAGGTCGCCTTCGACAAGACCGGCACCCTGACCGAGGGCCGTCCGCACCTGGCCGGCGTGCACGTCCTGCCGGGGGCCGGGCTGGGCGAGCGGCGTCTGCTCGCGCTGGCCGCCGCCGCCGAGCAGGGCTCCGAACACCCGCTCGGCCGCGCCGTCGTCCAGGCCGCCCGCGCGGACGGCCTGGCGCCGGCCCACGCCCAGGAGTTCGACTCCGAGCCGGGGCGCGGCGTGCGGGCCCGCGTCGACGGCCTGCTGGTGGAGGTGGCCCGTCCGGCTCACCTGCCGGGCAACGACGGGGACGTGAACGACGCCTCGGCCGCGCGGCTCGTCGCCGACCTTCAGGAAGGCGGGCACACCGTGGTCGTGGTCCGGGTGGACGGCGAGGTGGCCGGCTTCCTGGCCCTGGCCGACCGGATGCGGCCCGGCGCAGGTGAGACCGTCGCCCACCTGACGGCACTGACCAGGGCCGCGCCGGTGCTGCTGACCGGCGACAACCCGCGCGCCGCCCGCCGCCTCGCCGCCCAGGCGGGCATCACCGACGTGCGCGCCGACCTGCTACCGGCCGACAAGGTGACGGCCGTCCAGGGGCTGCAGGCGCGAGGCGCGCGGGTGGCCCTGGTCGGCGACGGCGTCAACGACGCGCCCGCGCTGGCCGGAGCGCACGCGGGCATCGCCATGGGCCGCACCGGATCGGACCTGGCGCTCGACACCGCGGACGCGGTCATCACCCGCGACGAGCTGGCCACCGTGCCCGCCGTGATCGCCCTGGCCCGGCGCGCCCGCCGCCTGGTCGTGGCCAACCTCGTCATCGCCTTCACCTTCATCGCCGTGCTGGTCACCTGGGACCTGTTCGGCGACCTGCCGCTGCCGCTGGGCGTGGCCGGTCACGAGGGCTCCACCGTCATCGTCGGCCTCAACGGGCTACGCCTGCTCCGCAACGCCGCCTGGCGGCGCGCGGCCCAACCGACTGGTGCTTCCTGGTGAAGCGGTCCGTCATCATCGGCCTTCATCCGCGCTCCCAACACCCGCAAGGCCCCCAGCTCCAGCACCGTGCCGGCGCGGCCCGCTACGAAGCCACCGTCCCCATCGCCGCCATCGACGACCGGCTCGTCATTCCTTGACCCTGGGATACATGGTGGAGACGCTGCTGTCGGGGTCGTAGGAGTCGGAGAGTTCGATCGTCGACGGTTCCAGGTCGTGGACCGCGTGTTTGCATTCGATCTGGAAGGCGATCTCGGTGGGGGTGCTACCGACTTCCTTGAGGTAGAGGTCCAGTCGCTGGTTCAACTGATCTGTTTCATCTATGTCGTACAAGGTGACGAGGCCCCCTGCGACGAGGGCGTCGAGCGAGTCCGTGACGGGCGTGAATCCGGAAAGTATCTCGCACTCGATCATCGCCAGGTCCGTGGACGGCTGCGACGAGTTGAGGAGGCGGGCAGTGATGTGCAGGGTCACTCTTTCCCCCTTCTCGGCCGTGTCATCCCCCTTGGGCAAATGCCAGGGCTTGCCGTCCTGGTCAAGACATTTGGCCTGGACGCTGAACCCCTGAATCGTCTGAGTCATTGCAGCCTCGTCACTTCCTGTGGTTGTTGACATTCCCGAAGGCCGCCGCGTTCGGGCCCCGGCGTCAATCGGCGATCGACAGTCTCGGATCGACCAGGCGCTCGTTGCGCGGATGGTGAACGTGGAAGTCCGGCATCGGCACCGCGGGCGTCTGGCCGAACACGCCGGCCATGTACTCGACCAGTCCTCTGCATCTCTCGGGGTCGAACACTTCCTGGTCGGTTTCCTCGACGGTGCCCCCGATGACGACGTGGTCATGGCGCGGGAACAGGTACCCGTTCTGCCCGTACAGGTATTCCAGGTTCATCTGCGGCCGCAACATCGCGAGCTGTCCTCTGTACGAGATCATGTCGTTGTCGTTCCACAAGTCCTTCGCGCCGAGCCCGGTGCAGTTGACGACGACCTTCTGCGTCAGGGACGTGAGCACGTCCGTGCTGTTGATGAATCTCCGGCTCACGAACGTGACGCCGCGCGCCCTCAGGTCACGTTCCAGCCGGGGAATGAAGATCGGCGGTTCGACGAGCAACGTCCGGTACCTGTATCCGGAGGTGTTGTGCCCTTCGAACGGCAGGCGCGGGAGATATTCGCGCGGCGGCAGCAGTCCCGGCACGAGGTCGTGCACCACGTCGATGCCCGAGGTGGGGCCGACGCTGTAGTTGTCGACCTCGGAGACGCCGAAGCCCTTGCCGATGCCGGCCTTGAACATGGTGTAGGCGGTCCTGAGGATGGACTGGAACTCCTGCACCTTGGCGAAGTCCTTGGAATACTCCAGGATCGACGCCGCCCATTGGCCGCCGGCCTTGTACGACGTGGTCTCGACCGGCGTGCGGTCGGAATAGATCGTGACGTTCAGTCCGAGGTCGAGCAGCAGCGTCGCGGCGGTCATTCCCATGACGCCTGCGCCGATCACCGCGATCTCCCTTTCGACGATCCCGGTCTCGGCCTGGCGTTTGAGGACCATGTCCCGCACCTTGGCGGCGCAGCCCCAGCTCAGCGTGATGCCTCCACCGCCGTGGCCGTAGTTGTGAATGACGAACTTGTCGCCCAGCACCTCTTTGTCGAGCCGATAGGACTTCTTGCGGTACGGCCTCAGACCCGCGACGCACGCACCCGGTTGATGGGGGTCGAAGGTGAAGTCCGGAGTGGGCAGATGGGAAGGGGTGCTCACTCCACGCTCGTCCAGCAGCATGTCCGGCTCCGGTGATCAGACGCTTGGCCATCGGTACGCATACCCGCGCG
Organism: Nonomuraea sp. NPDC049607; assembly: GCF_040675375.1. Lineage (NCBI taxonomy): Bacteria > Bacillati > Actinomycetota > Actinomycetes > Streptosporangiales > Streptosporangiaceae > Nonomuraea > Nonomuraea sp. NPDC049607. The sequence goes on along the minus strand of NZ_JBFAOV010000014.1, from coordinate 218,122 downwards.
GCAGTGCGGCTCTTCCCCCGATCCCAACGCTTGACCGGCCTCTGGACGACTGTTTCCCCAGGCGGCGACGACGTCCGGCCGTGCCGCACATGGACGCCTTGACCTGTGAAAACACCCGTCCTGAGTAAGGTCAAGCCACGTTCGCCCGGCCGGCTGCGCGGGTAGGCGTCCCAAGCGGCCGGACGATCCGCGCCTGTCCCTTCCGACCGATCTGCCGTACGGCGGGCATGCCCAGGAGCGTCATCGTGCCCTTCACCGTTGCCGACTACATCCTTGAGCGGCTGAGCCAGCAACAGGTCGACACCCTGTTCGGTGTGCCCGCCGCCTACGGCGCCCCGCTGTTCGACGCGGTGGGCGCCCACCACATCACGCCGGTCGTGACCGCCACCGACCTCGAAGCGGGCTACGCGGCCGACGGTTACGCGCGTACGAAGGGCCTCGGCGCCGCCGCGGTGGCCAACGGCGTCGGTATGCTCAGCATGATCAACGCCATCGCCGGCGCGTTCGTCGAGCGCAGCCCGGTCGTCGTCGTGAACGGCGGCCCGAGCGCCGCGAACCTGGCCAACCTGAAGAACTTGGATGTCCTGTTCTCGCACTCGACCGGCCAGCCCGACGGAGACCTCAACGCCTACCGGCTGGTCACCGCGAGCGCCGCCCGCGCCGGGCAGGCCGCCGACGTGCCCGCCCTGGTCGACACCGCGATCTCGACGGCGGTCAGGAAGAAGCGGCCGGTCTACATCGAGATCGATCGGACCATCTGGACGGCGGCCTGTTCGCCCCCTTCCGGGGCGTTGCCCGTCACCAATCCGGCGGCGGGCACCGAGCAGCAGCTCGCCGCCACGATCGTGGGGCTCGTTCGCGCCGCCACGAAACCCGTGCTCCTGCTGGGCACCGAGGTCCAGCGTTACGGACTGGCCGACAAGGTCGCCGCCCTGATCACCAAGCTCGGTGTCCGCTGGTCGGCCCAGGTGCTGGCCAAGTCGGTGCTGTCCGAGCAGGACGCCGGCTGGGTCGGAGTCTTCGCCCCGCCGAACTGCCAGCCCCCCGAGGTCCGGAACGCGGACCTGATCGTGATGCTCGGCTGCGTCTTCCCCAGCAGCTACGCCACGTTCATCCGGGACAACACCGGCCACATCATCACCGCCTACGACGGCAAGGTGAAGATCAAGAACGGGAGCAAGCAGAACGCCGACATCACCGCCCTGGTGACCGCCCTCGTGGCGGAGGCGGCGAAGGAGGCGCCGGTCCCCGTCCCCGCGGCCGTCGACCCGTCCCCGCCCGTCGCCACCGGCCCGCTGACCTACGCCCAGGTGTTCGACCGCGTCGGTGCCGCCCTGGACGCCTCATGGCTGGCGATGCCCGACACCTTCCTCGGCGGCGCCTCGGCGGCGAGCCTGCCGGTCAAGGGCCGCGACGGGTTCCTGACCAGCGCCGTGTGGGCCTCCATCGGCCATTCCGTGGCCGCCGCCGTCGGCGCGTCCTTCGGGTCGAGCAGGCGTCCCCTGATCATCTGCGGTGACGGGGGCTTCCACATGACCGCCCAGGCACTGTCCACGTTCGTACGCTACGACCGCAACCCCGTCGTGGTGATCATCGACAACGGCATCTACGGCCTGGAGCAGTACCTCATCGACTCGGACTTCTTCACCGACCCGAACGTGACGCCGAAGCCCTACGTCCTGCTCAACCCATGGGACTTCGTCACGTTCGCCAAGTCCCTCGGCGTTCAGGCCACGTACTCCGTGGACACCGCGGCAGAGCTCGACCAGGCCCTCGCCGCGGTGAAGACGTCGTCCGGCGCTCCGGCACTGATCGTCGCGAAGGTCAACTCACGCGGCCTGCCCGCAGTGCTGCCCTGAAGCACCGCTCCCCGCACGATTGTCGGGGCCGCCTGCCACACTCACCGTGATCGCGGAGGAGGAGAGCGATGCGCAGGATCATGCCCGCGGACTACGCGTGGGAGAACGACTGGTATGAGATCTACACCGTCACCTTCGTCCACGGCCCGGACGAGCGCGAGACGCTCCGGCGGTTCGGCGTCGCCGACGCCAACATCCATGTCGTGGACGATGACGAGGTCGGCGAGCGCACGGCGGTGAACGAGGGCTGCTGCGACATGGTGCTGGTGACCCGGGCCGGCGACTGGATCATCGCCTTCGAGTACGACGGCTGGGCGGGAACCCGTCCGGCGACACTGCGCGAGCTGACCCGCGACGGAGGTGAGGCCGTCTCCGTCATGCGCCACGACTACGCGGCATCGCACGACTTCCAGCACGCCGCGGACGGACGGATTCGGACCGCCTTCCGCCCGCAGACACCCCAGGAGCGCTGGGGCAGCCACCCCGACGCGCTGAACGAGGACCTGCGCGAGCTGGGCCTGGAACCCGAACCGGCTGACGAGTTCCAGTACCTGTCCGGCTCCGTTCCCGCGGCCCTCGCCCTGGCAAGTCGTATCACCGGAGTGTTGTTCACCCCCGCGTTACTGGACGGGTCACTCCTGGGCGGCGTCATCACCGACCCACCGCCCAACGACCCTCCGCGAGGCGACCCCCTCGCCCGGCACGCTCTGCGGGCCTGCAACCGGAAGCTCGCCGAGGCCATCGACCTTGCCTCTCCCGACCTCCAGCGGCGGGCCGCGGTCGCCGAGGCCCGCCGCCAGTGCGAGCTGGCCGGCGTGGCCGACCAGCCGGTGCTCGCCGCCGCGCTGGCTGCGGCCGAGCGGGGCGAAACGGGGCCGATCGGGCGCGACTCCCCGCTCGCCGAGTTCATCCGCGGTTACGAGTCGGAGCTGACCGGCCACCCGATCGACGAGGCCACCGGCGAGTGGATGACCGGCCCCTCCGCGTTACCGCACGCCTCGACGGCCGAGCGGCGCAACATCTTCTCCTTCGACAACAAGACCGGCATGCCGGCCTGCCCGAGCTGCCGGTGGCATCACCGTCCGGGCGAAGCGGAGCGGGAGGCGATCCGGCCGCGCTGGCAGGCGGCGATGTCGGTACGCCATACCCTCTCCCCCGACGCCAGGGGGGCCGCGTACGGCACCCACTTCCCCTTGGTCCACGGCGGTCAGCCCCTGGCCGACCGCGACCACGCGACGGCCGTCGCCACGACGCTGCGGGCCGCCTCGGCGTAGCACCGACCACGGGACGCGTGGCAGACGTCGTAGCCCGAGGTTGTCACGTTACGTGAGCTGACGCCCTTTTCGTCGTTGCCCGGAGGTGGTCGACCGGCGCTTGGTCACGCTTACGGCCAGGCCTCGCTTGCGTCCCGGCACCTTCTTGGCGACGTCCCGGCCGGTCGTGGTGGCGGGGACGCCAGCCGCGACGTGGACGCTTTGGGTGTCCAGTACGACCACGGTTCGTCCCTGGTGGCGGATCGCGTCGACGATCTCCCGCAGCGCACAGTTACAAATAGCTCACGTAGGCACTCTCAGGGACTCGAGGGCGGCCAGGACGAGGTCGAGGCCGAAGGTGAACTCCTCCGCCGGGTCGTAGCCGGCAGCGGCGAGCACCGCGGCGGACTCGTTGAGGTAGGGGAACTCGTCAGGAGGAAGCTGGGGCAGGTAGACGTCCTCGGCCATGTCGGCGAACTCATCGGCGGTGTCGAACGGCAGGCTGGCTTCCTGCAGGGCGAAACCGTAGACATAGCTGTCGAGCAACCAGTTGGCGTGCGTCGCCATCAAGACCGGGAAGCCGGCCTTCCGCAGGCAGGCGGTGACCGCTTCGCGGTGGCGGAGGTTCGCGGGCCCCGGCGATGTCCGCGACTCCATCAGGCCGATCGCCCATGGGTGGCGGGCGAGAACCTGTCGGGTGGATACCGCCCGACATCGCATCGCGGACTGCCAGTCGGTCTCTTCGGGCGGGAGCTCGATCTCCTCGAACACGACGTCGATCATGGCGTCCAGCAACTCTTCCTTGTTCGCCACGTAGTAGTAGAGCGACATCGCGCCCGCGCCGAGCGCGCCGGCCAGCCGGCGCATGCTCAGCCCGTCGACCCCCTCGCGGTCTGCGAGCCGGACCGCCTCGACCACCACCCGTTGCCTGCTCAGCGCCGCGTCTGACGCCACCGGGCGTTGTTCCCTGGCAGACACGGGTCTCCTCTCGCTCGCTCGAACGGCTTGACAATCGTCCATCGCACGGTCATGGTACAGCGTACTACTCGTAGTACAGCGTACGACGTACGGTGTACGAACCAGCCAGGGTCGTCGCTCGGACGTGAGGGGGCTTCTGTGGGAATCGATCGGCGATCGAGCGCCGGAGCACGCCTGGCGCCGGAGGCGAGTCCGGCCGGGGCGACGACGATGCGGGCCGCCGACCAGCACCGTTACGGCCTGCCCTCAGCGATCGAGTCGTCCGAGGTCCGGGCTACCACTGCCCGGTCGAGGCGATGTGCTCGTCCAGGTGGGCGCGGCCTCGGTACATCCCCGCCGCCAGTCCGGCGGAGGGACCGCTCCTCTCGGAAGAAGAACCGATGACCACCCGAACGAAAACCCCGACCCTGCTCGACAACCGGCCGGTCCCCGTGCACGCCAAGCTCGCCGCCGCATGGACCAGCTTCATGTTCCTCTACATCTACGTCGACTACTTCCACCTCCACAAGCCCGGCGTCATCGACAACCTCCGTGCCGGCGTCATCTTCGAGTTCGACACCAGCCCGACGTTGTTGACCATGATGCTCGCGTCCGTGGCGATCCCGGCCCTGATGGTGATGCTCTCCATGACGCTGCCCGCCCGGGTGAACCGCGCCACGAACCTCGTCGTCGCATCGCTCTACATCCCCTACTCGGTGTTCAACGCGGTAGGGGAGTCCTGGGACTGGGCCCCCTTCTACGGCCTCTCCATCGGAATCGAGGTGCTGCTCCTGGCCTTCATCCTGCGCTCCGCCTGGACCTGGCCTCGAACCACCGCCGTCCCAGCCGGTCCCGCCACGACCGACCTTCGACAGTAGGCGTCCGTCAGAGGCCATCGATCAGGCGTCGTAGTGCCGCGTGAGCGGGTGGGCCCCAGGTGGCCTTGCCCGAGCTCGCAGGCCGGATCGCCGGCGGACAGGTCGCCGAAGTCGATCACGCCGCAGATGGTGCCGTCCGCGGTGAGGACGTTGGCCGGATGCAGGTCGCCGTGGAGCCAGAGCGCCGGGCCTGCCCAGTCGGGCGCGGCGACGGCGTCGTCCCAGACGGCGCGAACGGCCGGTGCAGCGCCGACAGGAAGGCGGCCAGGGCGTCGGCGGCCGCCGCGGCGCGCGTGACGGGGGCGCGGTCGGCGGGCTCGCCCGGCACCCAGGTGGTGACGATCCAGGGACGCGGATACCGCGGCGACGGCTCCCCGAGGCGCTGGGGGACGGGAACCGGCAGCGGGAGCCGCGGGGCGAGGCCGGGCAGCCAGGCATGCTCCTTGCGCAGCAGCGCGTCCGCGTCCCGCGTCGCCCAGGGCAACCGGACGGCGAGGTCGTCGCCGAGCCGCCAGAGCTGGTTGTCCCAGCCCCGCGCGCCGAGCCGCACCGGAGAACCGGCCAGGTCGGGATGCTGGTCACGCAGCAGCTCCCGCACCAGCTCCGCGCTGATCTCGACCTCGTGGTGCGTCATGCGGAGCAACCCTAGCCGGACGCTGGTCGGCAGCGCACGGGCCTCGCTCTGCCTGGAGACGGGCGACCTGGCCGGCGCGGAGAAGGCGCTGGAGAAGGCGTACGCGGCGGCGTCGGAGACCCGGGACCTGCCGATCCTGTCGCTGGTGGCGGTGAACGCCGCCGCGTACGCCGAGGCGCGCGGACGGCACCACGAGTCGGCCGTCCTGCTCGGCGCCGCGTCCCGGCTGCGCGGCGGCCACGACCGCACCGATCGGCAGGTTCGCGAGCTCACTCGGCGAGGGCGGGCCGCGCTGGGCGAGGACGCCTTCGCCGCGGCGTACGTGAAGGGCTGGCACCTGGACGGGAAGGCGGCCGCGATCGAAGCCGACCCGGCCCACCTGGCCTGAACGGATCCCCGGTCCGAAAGGCGTACCCCTTTGAGGGGGGTCAGCCGCGAGGACGGCGGGCCAGGCGCTCGGTGTGAGCCGAGCGGGCCGCGGGGCGGTCCGCCGGGTGCGACGCCTCCTGGGCCAGGCCGTTGAGCGTGGCACGGACCACGCGCCCGGTCTGGAGCTCGACCGCGTGCGGGTCGTCGAAGTGGATCAGGCCGTCGGCCAGCAGCACGGCCAGCCCGTGCAGCGCGGCCCACACCACGAACTCCGCCCCCTCGCGGGCGGCCCCCGGCAGGCCGCCGGCGTCGGCGAGCCGGTCGAGCTCCGCGGTGAGGACGTCGTGCGGGTGGGGGGAGATGGCGGAGTCGGGGGCGGTGGCGGCGCCGCGCAGCACGAGCCGGGCGACGGCCGGGTCGTCGAGCGACCAGCTCACATAGCCGCGCCCCAGGGCGATCAGCCGCCGCTGCGGGTCGTCGGCCTGGCCGGGCGCTCGTTCGCAGTCGTGCCGCAGGCGCTCCCCGAGCCAGGCGAGCGTGCGCTCGGACAGGGCGCGCACCAGCGTGTCGCGCGAGGCGAAGTGGTGGTAGGCGGCGCTGGGGCTGACGCCGACGCGGGCCGAGGCCTCGCGCAGGGACCAGCCGTCGACGCCGCGCTCGCGTACGAGAGCCTCGGCGGCGTCCAGCAGCGCGCTGCGCAGGTCGCCGTGGTGGTATCGCCCTTTCGCCATCGCCCGATCTTAACACTGATCAGATCTCTGCTACGCTCGCCAGCATCTCAACACTGTTCAGATTGGAGCCGGATCATGTGCCCCGCCGATGTGACGCCGAACGCGTCCCCCGACCTGAGCGACCTTCCCGACGTCCGGACCAGCCCGCCGCCGATCGTGCGCGGCGAGCCCGTCGAGGTGTCCGACGGCGTGTACGTCATCCCCGACAACCGCGTCGAGCTCGTCCCGAACGTCGGCATCGTCGTGGGCGAGCACTCCGCGCTGGTCATCGACACCGGCATGGGCCGCCGCAACGGCGCCCACGTCCTGGAGCAGGCCCGGCGCCTGGCGGGCGACCGGCGCCTGTACCTGACCGTCACGCACTTCCACCCCGAGCACGGGTTCGGGGCGCAGGCGTTCAAGGGTGCCGCGACGATCGTCTACAACGCCTCCCAGCGCGCGGAGCTGCACCGCAAGGGCGCCGCCTATGTCGAGATGTTCAAGGGGCTGAGCGCCGCCGCGGCGGCCGAGCTCGAAGGCGTGGAACTCGTCGATCCCGACCTGGTCTACGAAGGTCAGGCCGAGATCGACCTGGGTGGGCGCACGGCGACGCTGCTGGCGGTCGGGCCGGCGCACACGGGCTCCGACCAGGTCGTCGTCATCGACGACCGGGTGTTGTTCGGCGGCGACCTGATGGAGACCCGCATCTTCCCGATCGCGCCGTACTTCCCGCCGTACGACGTGGACGTGGACGGCCCCGGATGGATCGGCGTGCTCGACGATCTGATCACCCGCGGCCCCGAGGTCGTCGTGCCCGGCCATGGGGAGGTGGCCGGCGTCTCCCTGATCCGCGACGTCCGCGACTACCTCGACTACGTGTACGCGGAGGCTTCACGGTTGCACGCGGCCGGACTCTCCGCCGACGAGACGGCCGCGAAGATCGGCGAACAGGCCCGCGCCCGCTGGACCACCTGGGAACGCCCCGAGTGGATCACCCTGGCCGCCCGCGCCTTCTACGCGGGTATACACACGGCCTGAACGGCCGCGGCATCATTCGATCTGGCGGCTTCTCCGTCGGCACGCGGTCAGGAGGGATACGGGACATGCGGAAAGAGCGACGCCGGATCCACGAGTTGTCCATCGCGCGGGAGCAAGGTGAGCAGGACGCGCGGGTCATGTGGTTGTTGCCGTTCCAGCAGCGCACGCCGTACGAGGAGCCGCTCTTCGCGTGCTCCACGTCGCAGAGAGCGGTGGACCCGCACGCCCCCGTCGCCCTTTACGAGAGCCAGGAAGTCCATCTGACGGAACGGGACCCCTCGAACGCTTCCGAGCACATCTCCATCTTCGACACGCGGTGGCAGGTGCCGTCCACGTTCGTGTGGCACTGCCGCCCGTCGCCGGAATGGTTCCCGCCGATTTTCGAGACGCGACAGTCGACATTGTGCGACCTGTACGTCGCCTCCGCCGAGAAGGTGGAACTCGGGTGGAACGCGGACCTGCTCCTGCGCGTGCCGGTGCGTCCCGGATCGGACGGCCCCGAACCGGCGCCCACCCTCCTCACACCGGAGTCGTCCCACCATCGACCGTTGCTGGTCGAGCGGTCGGGCGTCACCCATCTGGCGGCGGACCAGGGCGATCTCGACCGGTGGCAGGAGGCCGCCGTCGTATACCTCACCGAACTCAACGAGGTGGTCAGGCAGGTCAGCCACGCATGGTGCGACTACGGCCATCGCATCGCACTGTCGTCCCGGCGGACGCGGAGACGCTTCGAGCGATGGCGGTCGACGCTGATGGACGGGCATGACCGTCTGGCACGCGCCTCCGACCGGTACCGGCCGGTGCACGACGAGGTGCGCGCCCAGATCGAGGAGACGTCGAGAACGCATCTGCGGATGGGTGCGCAGTTCTCCCGGCTGTTCAGGTGGCAGCAGCGGGAGGCGTGGTATCTGACGCCCTCCGGACCGGACGAGTTCCGCATCGCACGAACGGACGAGGCGGGTCCCGCCCCGACCGGCCGACCGGTGAGCCTTCAGCACGTCATCGAAGCGGCGAAGGAGAAACGCCGCGACCTGCACCGGGTGGACTGGCATCCGGACTCGGTCCACGCCGCCGACGGGGAGCTGGCGGCCATCACCGCGCGGCTGCCGCCTTCCGGCACGACCCCCCGGGGGCTGCCGATGGCCCCTGCGCCTTCTCCGTCGCTTTTCGCCCTGGTCGACGACTGGTTCAGGCTTGACGTCAAGGACCTGAGCGACCCCGCCGAACTCGAACGGGACCGCGCGCGACACGCCGAATGGGAGGAGGAGCGGGCCAGGTCGGCCCCGCAGCGTTCCTCCTCGACGTCCTCGGGCGGCAGCTACCCGACTTACCCGGGCGGCGGCGACTTCGGCGGGTTCGGGGGATTCACCGTTCATACCTGACGTCGCGCCGTCCACCAGGGTCGACCTCCGTGGAGCCGCGCCGGAGCAGGTCGCGCGGGGCTACTGCACGGTGAGGACCAGTTTCCCCCTGGTGTGGCCGGTCTCGCCGAGTGCGTGGGCCTTCGCCGCGTCCGCCAGTTCGAAGGTGCCGGCGATCTCCGCGCGCAACCGGCCGTCGGCCACGAGCCGGGCGATGGCCAGCATCCCGGCGTGGTCGTCCTGCACCAGCATGACCTCCGCCCGCACGCCGAGGCGGGCCGCTTCCCGGGCGAGCGCCCGGGTGCCGTCGTCGAGGCGCAGGGAGACCAGGAGACCGCCCGCGCGCAGGCTGCGCAGAGAGCCCATGGCGTGATCGCTGCCCTGGGCGTCCAGGACGACGTCGGCGTCGCGGACGGCCTCGGCGAGGTCCGTGGTGCGGTAGTCGTGGACCTCGTCGGCGCCCAGGGCGCGCAGGAAGTCGTGGTTGGGGGCGCCGGCGGTGCCGATCACGTACGCCCCGCGGGCCTTGGCGATCTGCACGGCGAGGTGGCCGACCCCGCCGGCGGCCGCGTGGACCAGCACCCGCCACCCGGCCTCGACGCGCGCGGTGTCCACGAGGGCCTGCCAGGCGGTGAGGGCGGCCAGCGGCAAAGCGCCGGCCTGCACGTGGTCGACGGCCGCGGGCTTGGGCGCGAAGGCGCGCGCGGGGCCGGTGACGTATTCGGCGTGCGAACCGGCTCCGTGCGGGTACGGCAGCATGCCGAACACCTCGTCACCCGGCTTGAAGAGGGTGACCCCGAGGCCGGTGGCCTCGACCACCCCGGAGACGTCCCAGCCGAGGACGAACGGCGGCTCGCCGAGCATGAGGCCGGGGATGGCGCGGTGTTTCCAGTCGGTCGGGTTGACGCCGGTGGCGCGTACCCGCACCAGAATCTCGCCCGCCCGGGCCGCCGGACGCGGCAGCCGGATCTCCTTGAGCACCTCGGGGCCGCCGACGACGTCCTGGCTGACGGCACGCATGGTGGTGATGTCGTTCATGCGCTCAGCCTGCTGGGTCCGGCCGTCCGCCGGGAGTGGCAGAAATGTCATTCGTCGATAGGATCATGCCATGCATCGTGTGGTCGTCCTGGCGCTCGACGGGGTCTATCCGTTCGAGCTCGGCATCCCGCAGCGGGTCTTCGGCACCGCGCCCGACCTCTACGAGGTGCTCACCTGCGCGGTCGAGGGCCATGCCGTGCGCACGAGCGCGGACTTCACGATCAGCACCCAGCACGGTCCGGAGCTCCTGGCCACGGCGGACACGGTGGTCGTCCCGCCGTACGCGTCGGCTCCCGACTCGGCGCGGCTGCCCCCTCAGGTGGCGGACGCCTTCCGGCTGATCCCGGCGGGCGCCCGGGTCGTGTCCATCTGCACCGGCGCGTTCGCGCTCGCGGCGGCGGGGCTGCTCGACGGCCGCCGGGTCACGACGCACTGGAACCAGGCGGCCCGGTTCAGCGCGTTGTTCCCCCGGGTGACCCTCGACGCGGAGGTGCTCTTCGTCGACGACGGCGACATCCTCACCTCGGCCGGCGCCGTGTCGGGTGTGGACGTCTGCCTGCACCTCATACGCAAGGACCACGGCAGCCGGCTGGCCAACCACGTCGCGCGCCGGTGCGTCGTGCCGCCGTGGCGGGACGGCGGTCAGGCGCAGTACATCGAACAGCCCGTGCCCGAGCCGTCCGCGGCGGGGACCTCCGCGACGCGGGAATGGGCGCTCGAACGGCTGGCCGAACCGCTGACGCTGACCGACCTCGCCGCACACGCCCGGATGAGCCTGCGCACGTTCGCCCGCCGCTTCCAGGACGAGGCCGGGATCAGTCCGGGGCGGTGGCTGACCCAGCAGCGGGTCGGCCGGGCACGGGAGCTCCTGGAGTCCAGCGACCTGCCCGTCGAACTGGTCGCCCACCAGGTGGGATTCGCCACCGCCGCGTCTTTGCGTCAGCATCTGCACGCCGCGATCGGGGTCTCGCCGCAGGCGTACCGCCACACCTTCCGGGCCGCCGCCGCGCCGGCTCAGGTGACGTCGCGCCGGAGCGTGACGAGCCCGGCGACCAGGACGACGACCGCCACGTAGCCGGCGAACAACAACCCCCCGCCCCAGGCGGGCAGCAGGTCCGCGGTGTCCGGTCGCAGGCCGCCGAGCGCCCTGGCCGCCCCCGTCGGAAGCCAGGGATAGACGCCGGGAGCCAGCCAGGTCAGGAGGTAGTCGCCGTACAGGAAGATCAGGGCCGCCAGGACGACGGCGGCGAGCTGGTTCCTGATCAGCACGGCCAGCGCGACCCCGAACACCGCGTACCCGGCCGTGGCGAGCACCCCGCCCGCGAGGGACGGCAGCACGTCGGGGCCCGTCACCGGCAGTCCCCTGACGGCCAGCAGCGCCGCGCCCGCCGCGAGCGTGGTCAGCGCCGACACCACGGCCACCGCCAGGCCGAGCAGGCCGTAGGCCAGCAGCTTCGCCGTCACCACGGCCCCTCTGCGTGGTGTGACGAGGAAGGACCAGCCGATGGTCTGATGCCGGAACTCGCCGGACATGCCCAGCACGCCCAGGATCAGGGTGAAGACGTAGGCCTGCTGGGCCATGCCGTAGACGTTCCCCGGCGGCGGGGCCGGTGACGACATGGCGACGAGGGCCGCCCACGACACGCAGAACGCGGGGGCGATCGCGGCGAGGACCCAGGTGGCACGGTTCGCGCGGGCCCTCGACAGCTCCGCGCGGACGAGCCGCGCCGTCCTGCCGCCGGCCGGCGGGCCGAGGGGGGTCATCCGGTCACCTCCAGGTAGAGCTCCTCCAGGCCGGCCCCGGTCCTGAGCGGACCGCTCCACCGCAGGCGGCCGGCCGCGACGATCACCACGTGGTCGGCGATCTGCTCGACCTCGACCAGCACGTGGCTGGAGAGCAGCACGCTGTTGCCGTCCATGGCGTACGCCCGCAGGAACCCGCGCAACCACCGGATGCCGGCCGGGTCGAGCCCGTTGGCCGGCTCGTCCAGGACGAGCAGCCCGGGTTCGCCGAGCAGCGCGGTGGCCAGGGCGAGCCGCTGCCGCATGCCCAGTGAGAACCCGCGCACCCTTCTGGGCCCGGCCTGCGCGAGGTCGACGAGTTCGAGCACCTGCCCGACCCGCGCCTCGTCGAGCCCCGCCGCGACGGCGACGGCCCTCAGGTGCGCCTGCGCGGTGAGACCGGGATGGAAGCCGGTGGCCTCCAGCACCGCGCCGACCTGCCGGAGCGGCTGGTCGAGGTCGCGGTACGGCCGGCCGCCGACGGTCGCGCGGCCCGAGTCGGGGGTGACCAGGCCCAGGATCATGCGCAGTGTGGTCGTCTTGCCCGCCCCATTGGGCCCGAGGAAGGCGGTGACGGCGCCGGGGGGAGTCTCGAAGGACAGGTCGTCGACGGCGGCGACCTTCCCGTACGACTTGCTGACGTGCTCGACGCGGATGACTGTCATGGTCGCCAGCCTCCGGCAACGGCCCCGGCGGACGCTTGGGAGCACGGGTGGAACCCGACTCCACCCGTGGGCCGATGACCGCGGCCACGCGGGCGGCTAGCGTGAACTCGTGGTCCTCCCCCGCCGCCCGGTGATCCGCCTTCTCATCGCGCTGCTCCTGGTCTACCTCGCCTACGGCCCGGTCTTCCTGGTGCTCACCCGCCCGACCGCGGCCGCGGCCCTGCTCGTCCTGCCGCTGGCGGCGGCCCCTCTGGCCGCGTGTGTGTGGGCGCTGGCCGGGCGGTCCACGCGGCGCAACGCCTGGCTGTTGCTGACCACCGTGGCCGGCGGCCTGGTCATGCACCTGGTCGAGCCGTACAGCGGGGTCGGCTTCTGCTTCGTGACGGCCTTCGCCGCGCCCTTCCGGACCAGACCACGCGTCGCGATGGCGTTGACCACACTGATCATCGTCGGCATGCCGGGCGTGTCGTACCGTACCGGGCTCGACATGAACACGGCCTGGAGGAGACCCGCAGGGCGCTGGACATGCTGCGCGGCGAGGACCTGCCGCTGCGGGAGCGCCTCGAACGGCTGGCGGCGGAGTTCCGGGCCGCCACGGGGAGGGAGTGCGTCCTGTCGATCGAGGAGGGCGCCCAGGCCTTGGGCGCGGAAGCGCGGCTGGCCGTCGCCCGCACCGCCCAGGAGGCGCTGACCAACGTGCGCAAGCACGCGCCGGGCGGCGGCCACGGCCTGGTCGGCATGCGCGAACGGGCCGCGCTCATCGGCGGCACGCTCACCACCCACGCCCAGGAGGACGGGTTCACCGTGCTGCTGCGGGTGCCGTCATGAGCGTTCGGGTGCTGGTGGTCGACGACCAGACGGTGGTGCGCGAGGGGCTGGTGCTGCTGCTTGAGCTCGTGCCCCGGGTCCAGGTCGTCGGCACGGCCGGCGACGGCCTGCAGGCGGTGCGCATGGCGGCCGAACTGCTGCCCGACGTGGTGCTGATGGATCTACGGATGCCGCTGCTCGACGGCGTCGAGGCGACCCGCCGCATCCGTGCCGCGCGGCCCGCCACCGAGGTCGTGGTGTTGTCGACGTACTGCGACGACGAGCTGGTGTTCGCCGCCCTGAGCGCCGGCGCCCGGGGCTATCTCACCAAGGACACCGACGCCGAGTCCCTGGCCCAGGCCGTGTGCGGGGTGGCAGGGGGGCGGACGCCGTTCTCGCCGCGGGTACAGCGCGGGCCGGGCCCCGGCCCCCATCGCTGCCGCCGGATCGGTGTGGGGGCGGCTCCCGTCCCCTCCCCGACGGGCTCACCCAGCGGGAGGGCGGGGTGCTGGAGCTGATCGCGGCAGGCTGCTCCAACGCCGAGATCGCGGCCCGCCTGTTCATCTCCGAGGCCACTGTGAAGAGCCACATCAACAACTTGTTCGCCAAGATCGGCGTACGCGACCGGGCCCAGGCGGTCACCTACGCCTTCAGGAACGGCCTGGCGCCCCGCGAGTGAGCTGCGCCGGCGTTTCGGATGTGTCGTTATAGAGTTTTCGCTCATCGCGTCACTTAACCGGCGTCGAGGGGCATAGTAATTTGCTCGAATGCCTCAATCACGTGGTAGGCGACGGCCGGTCATCGTACGATGGCTGGCCGTCCTCGTCATCGCCGCCGGCATCCCGGCGGGAACGGGCTCATCAACCGCGTACGCGTCGGTCACGCAACCGCCGCCGAACGCCGTCATCGTCTGGGACCGCAACGCCCAGACCGCCATCTGGGACGTCGCCGGCCAGCAACCGCAGGTCCAGGCCCGCAGCTTCGCCATGGTCCACGGAGCCGTCTACGACGCGGTGAACGCGATCGCCGGCACCCCCTACCAGCCGTACCTGATCGCTCCCCGGGCCGACGGCGGGGAGTCGGCGGAGGCCGCCGTCGCCACCGCCGCCTTCCGCGTGCTGAACAAGCTCTTCCCGGCCCAGCAGGCACGACTGACGACCCAGTACGACGAATACCTGGCCACGATCGCCGACGGCCGCGCGAAACGACGCGGCATCGCCGTGGGCGACCAGGCGGCGGCCGCGATGATCGCCGCCAGGGAGAACGACGGGGCGTTCGGCGACCAGACCTGGCCCACCGGCACCGAGCCCGGCCGGTGGCGGCCGACGCCGCCCACGAACGCCTCGGACGGGGCCTGGGTCGGCGAGCTCAAGCCGTTCCTCATCCCCAGCGCGTCGATGTTCCGCACGTCGGGCCCGCCCGCGCTCACCAGCGCCCGCTACGCCAGGGACTTCAACGAGCTCAAGCGGATCGGCGCGGCCGGCAGCACGGTCAGGACGCAGGACCAGACGGAGGCCGCGATCTACTGGCACGACCGGCGCCTGGCCGAATGGGAGATCAAACGCCAGCTCGCCACGACGCGGCGGCTGAACACCCTTCAGGCGGCCCGGATGTTCGCGATGGTCGACCTGTCCGAGGCCGACGCCACGACCGCCTGTTACAACGAGAAGGCGGCGTGGGCCTTCTGGCGGCCGATCACCGCGATCCGCCTGGGCGACACCGACGGCAACCCCGCCACCGTGGCCGACCCGGACTGGACGCCGCTGCTCGTCACCCCGCCGCACCCCGACTACACCTCCGGGCACACCTGCTTCACGGCGGCCAGCATGTCGGCGCTGACCGCCTTCTTCGGCAGGGACGACATCCCCTTCAGCGGATACAGCGCCGATTCGGGCACCACCAGGAACTTCCGCGGCTTCTCCCACGCCCTGGCCGAGGTCGTCGAGGCCCGCATCTGGGGCGGCATCCACACCCGTACGGCGGACGTGCAGGGCGCCAGGATCGGCGCCCAGGTCACCGCCTACATGGTCAGGCACTACTTCCGGCCGAAACGGTGAGACCGGGCAAGCGACCCGACCTGCGCTGAGACAGCCGCCCGGGTCATCGACCTCCCGCACGAGGTCGGTCACCGGGCGGCGGTCACAGAACGGCGGTGTCGAGCGGGATCGGGCGGAACATCTGCGGCTCGTCCTCGGGGGTCAACGCCGTCGGACCGAAGATCCAGTCGACGAACGAGTAGTCGAGGACGTCGCGGTCCCGCAGCAGGGCGTTGCGCTGCAGCCTGGCAAGGCCGTCGAGGTGCCACAAGGCGCCCCACGCCCGCGCGGTGGTCACCACGCGGCGGCAGTGCTCGGGCCGTACCGCCTGGTAGGCGGCGAGCGTCCGGTCCCAGTCCACGTCCGGGCCGCCCTCGGCGCACTGGGCGGCGACGTGCTCGCCGAGCACCCAGCCGTCCTCGATCGCCATGATCGCGCCCTGTGCCATGTACTGCAGGGGCGGGTGCGCGGCGTCGCCGAGCAGCGCAATACGGCCGGTGACCCAGGACATGATCGGGTCGCGGTCGAACATCCGCCACCAGCGGTCGCGCCACATCAGCGGCAACCCCTTCTGGACCTGGTCGCAGGTGCCCGCGAACGCCGCGTCCAGCTCGTCGGGGGTTCCCCAGTCGTCCTCGCCGGCCAGCGCCTTGGGCGACTCGAACACCGCGACCTGGTTGAACGTCCGCGCGCCCCGCAGGGGGTACTGCACGAAGTGGCAGCGCGGGCCGATGTACACCACGACGTCCTTGTCGTGGACGTCGTTGCCGGCCACCTGCTCGTACGGCACGGCGCAGCGGTAGGCGACGTACCCGGAGCTCACCGGCTCGTCCTGGACCAGCAGTTCGCGGGCGACCGAGTGCAGCCCGTCGGCGGCGATCACCACGCCCGCCTCGTCCGCGCGGCCGTCGGCGAAGCGCACGCGGGCGCCGCCGTCGAGGTTGCCGTACCACGTGCAGCGGGCGTCGGTGAGCAGCTCGACGCCCGCGCGTTCGCAGGCGCGCAGCAGGATGCCGTGCAGGTCGCTGCGGTGGATCACCAGGTACGGGTAGCCGTAGCGGCGTTCGACGTCGCGGAGATCGAGCCGGGTCAGCTCGCCGGCGTCCACGGCGTCCTTCATGACCATGGTCTCGGGCAGCACGCCGAGGGCGGCCGCCTCCTCCAGCAGCCCGAAACGATCCAGGATGCGGGTGCAGTTCGGGGCGAGCTGGAGTCCCGCGCCGACCTCGCCGAACGCGGAGGCCGCCTCGTACACCCTGACCCGCAGCCCCTGGCGGACCAGGGCGAGCGCGGCGGACAGGCCGCCGATGCCGCCCCCGACGACGATCACGTCGGCGCGGGTGGAGGGGAAGCTGTCCATGGGGTCCTCTTTCGTCACAGCCATGGAGGCAGGGTCGGTGGGGGGCCGCCGTCGGCGGCGGTCACGCCGCTCGCCGGGCGTCCGGCCAGGTAGGCGGTCACGTCGGCCAGCGATCCCCGGACGTCGGGCACGGCGTCGTGGCCCCGCTTGGCGCGGATGTCGTCCCGCAGCTCCCGCAGGAAGTCGCCGGGCAGGTCGGCGAAGGTGAGCCCGGTCGCGAGGTCCACCGCGTGCACCATGACCTCCCGGGCGCGCATCCACGGGGTCTCGCTCGCCGGCACGGTCCGCCCCTGGGCGGTCACCACCTCGGCCCGCCACGCCTGCTCGGGCAGTGCCGCCATCGCGGCGCCCAGGGTCGCGGCGGACTCGGTGAACCACCGGGTCAGCTCGCCGGCGCCGAGCAGGGCGCCTCGCTCGATCCCGGCGGCGCGCTCCTGCGGCGAGGCGTACATCGGGCTCTCCTCGCCGGTGCGCGCCCACCGGACCAGGTTGCCGATCGCCTCGGCGTTCGCCGCCAGGTGGGCCACGACGTGCCTGCGCGTCCAGCCCGGCAGAGCCGACGCGGCGCCGTACTCCTCCTCCGACAGGCCGGCGATCGCCGAGGCGCACAGCGCGGTCCCGGCGTCGGCCCAGGCGAGCGTGGCGGCCAGGTCGCGCGGCATCAGTCGCCCTCTCGCACGACGCGGTTCTCCAGCCTGCCCAGCGACTCGATCTCGGTCACGACGACCTCGCCGCCCTTCAGGAAGACCGGGGGCTTGCGCGCGTGGCCGACGCCGCCCGGCGTGCCGGTCGCGATCACGTCGCCCGGGTTGAGCCGGACGATCGTCGAGACGTAGCGGACCAGGGCGACCGGGTCGAAGAGCAGGTCGCCGGTGTTGTCCGACTGCATCACCTGGCCGTCGACCTCGCATCGGATGTCGAGCGCCGGACGCGGGCCGGTCTCGTCCGCGGTGACGAGGAACGGGCCGAGCGGGGTGGTGGAGTCCCAGTTCTTGCCCTGCAGCCATTCCCGGGTCCGGAACTGCCAGTCCCGGCAGGTGATGTCGTTGAGCACGGTGAACCCGGCGATCGCGGCGACCGCCTGCTCCTCGTCCGCGCGGCGCGTCTGCCGGCCGATGACGACGGCGAGCTCGGCCTCCCAGTCGAACTGCCCGGTCTCGGCCGGACGCCGGATCTCGTCCGTGGCGCCGATGAGGGTGTCGGCGAACTTGGAGAAGAGCGTCGGGTACTCGGGCAGGTCGCGGCCCATCTCCTTGATGTGGTTCTGGTAGTTCAGTCCGACGCAGACGACCTTGCTCGGCCGCGGCACGACCGGGGCGAGGTCGGCTCCGTCCAGCGCGTGCCGGGGGCCGTCGGCGGTCGCGGCGGCCCGGAGACCGCCGGGCGCTGCCAGCACCGCGCCGACGTCGGGCAGGCCCACCTCGACGAGCTGGTCTCCCTCGACGCGGACGGCGGCGGTGCGGTGGTCGTCCAGACGGACGGTGGCGAGCTTCATCGGCCGCCCTCCTCGGTGTGGCTGCGGAACAGGTTGAGTTTGGTGAAGATCGGGGCGTCGCTGAACTGGAACAGGTCGAGCGCGCCGGAGTCGGAGTCGGAGCCCGACGCCTCCGAGCGGATCGACAGCGGTTGCCAGGACGGCACGACGAAGAGGTCCCCGCGGGTGACCTGCCAGGACACGTCGCCGACGGTGACCCGGCCGGACCCGTCGAAGACCTGGTAGACCGACGAGCCGGTCTCCCGGTACGGCGCGGTCTCCACGCCCGGCACGATCCGGTGGAACTGCGCCCGGATCGTCGGGAGCACGTCGCCCGCGGTCGTCGGGTCGGTGTAGCGGACCAGGGCGTGGCCGGGTTCGATCGTGCCGGGGTGTCCCTCCCGCTCCAGCGCGAGCTGGTCGGCCAGCGCGGCGTCGGTGTCGGTCCAGCGGTAGCAGAGCAGGGGCGTGCCCTCGTGCCGGCGCAGCTGCGAGACCGGCGCCAGGCCGGGGTGTCCCCACAGGCGTTGCGAGCGGGAGCGGTCGGGGGTGGCGTGCTCCTCCTCGCTGAGGGTGTCCCGGCCGAAGTCGAAGAACTGCGCCTCGACGCCGTACTGGAAGGGGATGTCGAGACCGTCGATCCAGGCCATCGGGGTGTCGGCCGCGTTGTGGTGGGCGTGCCAGTGCAGGCCGGGCTGGGGCAGGAAGTCGCCCCTGCGCATCGGCACCGGGTCGCGCTCGACCACCGTCCACACCCCTTCGCCCTCGACGACGAAGCGGAAGGCGTTCTGGGTGTGCCGGTGCTCGGGGGCGTTCTCGCCCGGCATCAGGTACTGGATCGCGGCCCAAAGGGTCGGCGTCGCGTAGGGCTTGCCGCCCAGGCTCGGGTTGGCCAGCGCGATCGCCCGGCGCTCGCCGCCGCGGCCGACCGGGACCAGTTCCCCGGCGCGGCCGGCGAGGCCCAGCAGCGTGTTCCAGTCCCACCGGTGCGACTGCGCGCTGGAGCGCGGGTGCGGCGGCATCAGGTCGCCGATCTCGGTCCACAACGGGACGAGCAGCGCCTCTTCGAAGCCTCGGTAGAGGTCCTCCAGGTCGGGGCTGAGGGAGGGCTGGTCCGGCCGGTCCACAGCGGCGAGCCTGACCGGCGACCTGCCTGCGTTCACATGGGGCATGGCCCCGACTATCCGTGGAGTTGACGGATCCGGAAAAGAGGATTCTGCAGGACGGAATTGTGTGCGAGGATCGGTCCCATGGCGAAGCCCATGAAGACCCCGCCCGCCTACGCGCCGAGCAGCGTCGACCATGCCCTCCAGCTGGCGCAGATCCTCCAGCTCGACGGCATGGTGACGGTCTCGGCCGCGGCCGAGCGCCTGGGCGTGGCCCGCTCGACGGCCCACCGGCTGCTGACCGCGCTGGTGTACCGCGATTTCGCGGTGCAGAACGAAGATCGCAGCTACCGGGTGGGCCCCGTCCTGGCTCTGGCCGAGCGCGCCCGGTCCGACGTCGGCGCGCTGCGCGCGGCGGCCCTGGGGGCGATGCGGGCGCTGGTGGACCGCATCGACGAGACGGTGAACCTCAGCATCCGCACCGGCCGCAACGTGCGCTTCATCGCCTCGGTCGAGTGCGGGCAGGCGCTGCGGGTGGGCAGCCGCGAGGGGATGGTCTTCCCGGCCCACCAGGCCACCGGCGGCCTGGTGACGCTGGCGGCGCTGTCGGACGAGGAGCTGGAGTTCCTCTACGCCGCCGACGATCGCGGCGATCCGGCCGAGGAGCTGCCGGATCTTGTGCGGCTGCGGCGCGACCTGCGGTCCGTGCGGCGCAGCGGGGTCGCGCTCAACCTTGAACGCACCGAGCGGGGGGTGGTCGCCGTCGGATGCCCGGTGAAGGGCCGCGACGGCGCGACCTGGGCGGCGCTGTCGGTCTCGATGCCCAGCGTCCGCTACTCCCCCAAGCAGATCAAGCCGCTCGTCGCCGCGCTCACGGCCGCGGCGGACTCGATCACCTACGCCCTCTGAGCCCGTGCGCTTTCGGGGCGCCGGGTCACCGCAGGGTCCGCCGGGTCACCGGAGGAGGTCGCGGCGGCTGAGGGTGCTGGCGAGCGCGGCCGCCGCCGCGCGTACCGCGGTGGCGTGGCCCTCGGGCCGGAACCTGCCGGTCGGCCCGGCCACGCTGATCGCGGCCAGCGGCTCGTCGCCGCGGCCCAGCACCGGCGCGGCGACGCACAGCAGCCCGACGGCCGACTCCTCCGCCTCGAACGCGACGCCGGTCTCCGCGACGCGCCGCAACTGGGCGCGCAGGATGCTCGGCGCGACGACGGTGTGCGGGGTACGTCGTTCGAGCGGGCCGGTCAGCACGTCGCGCCGCAGGCCGGGGTCGGCGTAGGCGAGCAGCGCCTTGCCGATCGCGGTGCAGTGGAGCGGCATGCGGCCGCCGGTGCGCGAGGGGGCCCTGGCCTGGCGGTGGCCGCCGATCTTGGCCACGTAGACGACGTCGTGGCCTTCCCGCACCCCGAGGTGGACGGTCTCGTGGGTGCGTTCGTAGAGATCCTGGAGGAACGGCATCGCCAGTTCGAGCAGGCTGCGCTCCAGCGAGGCGAGCATGCCGAGCTCGAACAGGCCGCCACTGAGCCGGTAGCCGCCGTCGGCGCGGTCGAGCAGCCGGTTGGCGACCAGATCTCCGGCCAGCCGGTGGACGGTCGCCTTGTGCAGGCCGGTACGCCGTACCAGCTCGGCGAGCCCGACGACCCGGTCCTCGGGCCGGAAGGCGCGCAGGATCGTCACCGCCTTGCCCAGCACGGTGTCGAGATCCGCCCTTTCCGTCACCCGCACAGCGTATCGCTGAGCGAGACGATGTGCTGGTTGCGGTGCCGTCCTGCCTGCACAGTGGGGGTATGAACGAAACCATCGGAGCGGCAGCCGCCGGGCCGTCCGACATAGCCGCCGCGGCCGGGCGGCTCACGCGGGCGGCCGCGTCCGGCGTGCCGTGCGCTCCCGTGCGGGATCTGATCGGCCGTGACGACCTGGCCGCCGCGTACGCCGTGCAGGCCGCGCTCACCGCGACCCGCCTCGCCGCCGGCGCCCGGATCACCGGCCGCAAGATCGGCCTGACGTCCGAGGCGGTGCAACGGCAGCTCGGCGTCGACCAGCCGGACTTCGGCGTCCTGTTCGAGGACATGGCCTACGCCGACGGCGCCGTGATCCCGGCCGGACGGGTCCTCCAGCCGAGGGCGGAGGCGGAGATCGCGTTCGTGCTCGGCTCCGACCTGGCCGACGGCCCCCTCGACGCCCGGCAGGTCCGGGACGCCGTCGAGTACGGCGTCGCCGCGCTGGAGATCTGCGGCAGCCGGATCGCCGGATGGGACATCTCCTTCGGCGACACGGTCGCCGACAACGCCTCCGCGGGCGCCTACGTGCTCGGGACCGAGCGCCGCACCCTGGAGGAGTTCGAACCGGTGGACGTCGTGATGTCCATGAGCATCGGCGGCCAGGAGGTCTCCACCGGCACCGGCGCGGCCTGTCTGGGCGACCCGATCGAGGCGGTCGTGTGGCTGGCGCGCACCGCCCGCGACCTCGGCGAGCCGCTGCGCGCCGGGCAGGTCGTCCTGTCCGGCGCGCTCGGCCCCATGCGGCCGGTCACCGCCGGCGACACCGTCACCGCCACCCTGTCCGGCCTCGGCACGGTGACGGCCGGCTTCACCGAAGGAGCAGCATCATGAGCAGGACGAAGGTCGCGATCATCGGCTCGGGCAACATCGGCACCGACCTGATGATCAAGGTTCTGCGCGGGGCCCGCCATCTGGAGATGGGGGCCATGGTCGGCATCGAAGCCGCCTCGGACGGCCTGGCCCGCGCCGCCCGGCTCGGCGTCCCGACGACCCACGAGGGCGTGGACGGGCTGATCGCGCTGCCGGGCTTCGAGGAGATCGAGATCGTCTTCGACGCGACCTCGGCCAAGGCGCACGAGGTGAACGCCGCCCGGCTGACCCCGTTCGGGAAGCGGCTGATCGACCTGACCCCGGCGGCGATCGGCCCCTACGTCGTCCCCGCCGTCAACCTCGACGAGCACCTCGACGCGCCCAACGTGAACATGGTCACCTGCGGCGGTCAGGCCACGATCCCGATCGTCGCCGCCGTCAACCGGGTGGCGCCCGTCGAGTACGCCGAGATCGTCGCGTCCATCGCGTCGAAGTCGGCCGGTCCGGGCACCCGGGCCAACATCGACGAGTTCACCGAGACCACCTCGGCCGCCATCGAGCAGATCGGCGGGGCGCGCCGCGGCAAGGCGATCATCATCCTCAACCCCGCCGACCCGCCGCTGATCATGCGGGACACGGTCCTGTGCCTCGTCGCCGCGCCGGACCCGGCCGCGCGCGAGGAGATCGGCCGGTCGGTGGAGAAGATGGTCGCCGACGTGGCCGCCTACGTGCCCGGCTACCGGCTCAAGCAGCAGGTGCAGATCACCGAGATCCCCGCCGACCAGCCGGTCGGGACGCTCCTGGCCGCCGGGGCCGCGCGGCCCACCCACCAGGTGTCGGTCTTCCTCGAAGTCGAGGGGGCCGCGCACTACCTTCCGGCCTACGCCGGCAACCTCGACATCATGACCTCCGCCGCCCTGCGGGTGGCGGAACGCATCGCGGCAGGGAAGGCGGACCTCTGATGGGCACCCCGATCTTCGTCCAGGACGTCACGCTTCGCGACGGCATGCACGCCGTCCGCCACCGGATCGGCCTGGAGGACGTCAACCGCATCGTCACGGCGCTCGACCGGGCAGGCGTCGACGCGATCGAGGTCGCGCACGGCGACGGCCTGGCCGGCGGCTCGCTCAACTACGGTCCCGGCTCGCACACGGACTGGGAGTGGATCGAGGCGGCGGCGTCGGTGCTGGTCAACGCCCGCCTCACCACGCTGCTGCTGCCCGGGGTGGGCACCGTCCACGAGCTGAAGCGCGCCCACGAGCTCGGCGTGCGATCCGTCCGGGTGGCCACGCACTGCACCGAGGCCGACATCTCCGCCCAGCACATCGCCGCGGCGCGCGAGATCGGCATGGACGTGTCCGGCTTCCTGATGCTCTCCCACATGGCCCCGCCGGAGGAGCTGGCCCGGCAGGCCAAGCTCATGGAGTCCTACGGCGCCCACTGTGTCTACGTCACCGACTCCGGCGGCCGGCTCACCATGAACGACGTGGCCGCGCGGGTGCGGGCGTACCGCGACGTCCTCGACCCGGGGACGGAGATCGGCATCCACGCCCACGAGAACCTCTCGCTGTCGGTCGCCAACTCCGTCGTCGCGGTCGAGAACGGCGTGCGCCGCGTGGACGCCTCGCTGGCCGGTCACGGCGCCGGGGCGGGGAACTGCCCGCTGGAGGCGTTCATCGCGGTCGCGGACCTGTCGGACTTCGAGCACCGGTGCGACCTGTTCCAGCTCCAGGACGCCGCCGACGACATCGTCCGCCCGTTGCAGGACCGTCCGGTGCGGGTCGACCGGGAGACCCTCACGCTGGGGTACGCCGGCGTCTACTCGTCCTTCCTCCGCCACGCCGAGTCGGCCGCCGCGCGGTACGGCGTGGACGTCCGCGACATCCTCATGGAGTGCGGTCGCCGCCGGCTGGTCGGCGGGCAGGAGGACATGATCGTCGACATCGCCCTCACGCTCGTCAGCGAGCGGGACCAGCGGTCCGCCTGACGCTCGCGCCCGGCCGCACAGGGAGACCTCAGCGGCCGGCGAGCAGTGCCTGGCCCATCGCCACGATGGCGTCGGCGAGTTGCTCCATGAACTCCGCGATCGGCTTGCCGTCCCCGGACTGGAGGGAGACGAACGCGCCGTCGAAGCCGGCCATGCCGAAGTGGGCGAGGGCGTCCGCGACCGCGTTCGCGGCGTCCTCCCCCTCCCCGGCGAACGACGATCGGATCATGTGCCGCATGAGGTCGCGGCCCTCTTCGCGGACCTCGATCACGGTCTGCGTCGCCTCCGGCGCCTCGGCGGCCTCGTTGCTCATCACCAGCACGAGCAGCAGGCGCAGGAACTCCTCCCGGTGCACGAAGACCTCGCCGGTCCTGCGCAGGTACCAGCCCAGCCGCTCGCGGGGGGTGCCGCCGGGCGGCGGGTCGCGGTGGGCGTCGCGCATGGCGTCGAAGAAGCCCTGCGCCCCCTGGGCCATGACGGCCGACAGCAGCCCCGCCTTGGACTCGAAGTGGTGGTAGAAGGCGCTCTTGGGCAGGCCCGTCTCCTTGACGAGCGTCGAGATCGACGTGCCGGCGTAGCCGCGTACGGACATCACCCGGGCGGCCGCGTCGAGGATCTCCTGCCGGGACCGGCGGCCGCGGCTGTTTCCGGCCTGCGCCACCTGCGTGCTCTTCTCCACCTGCCGAAGTCTAGGGACCCCGGGAGGGAGGCTCGTCCATCCGCCGGTCAGGGCCGGATCAGAACTCGTTCGGGCCACCTCTTGACACGTTGCCGCAGGTCGTTGTTAGTCTCCTCACAATTGGACCGAACGTTTGGTCCAAAAGTGCCGCATCGAGCATGTGCGGCCGAGAACGGAGTCAGCGCATGACCGACAGCTACGACGCGGACGTCGCGATCATCGGGTACGGCCCGACCGGCGTGATCGCCGCCCTCACCCTGGCCAGGTACGGCGTGTCCGCCGTCGCCCTGGAACGTGACACGGACATCCACCCCCGGGCACGGGCCGTGACCGTCAACGACTGGACGATGCGGATCTTCCAGGACCTCGGCATCGACGAGCGGATCGAGAAGAAGATCGATCCCCAGCGGGCCCTGCGCTGGGTCACCTACGACGGCCGGGAGATCATGCGGATCGAGCATCCGCCCTCGACCCTGGGCCGCAAGGCGCGCTTCTACAACATCTACCAGCCGATCATGGAGACCGAGCTGCGCGCGGCCGCGCAGGACCACGGCGACCGCATCACCGTCCACTACGGCACCGAGGTCACCGGCGTCGCCCAGGACGCCGACGGTGTCACCGTCACCTCGACCGACACCGCGACCGGCCGCACGCGCACCACCCGCGCCCGCTACGCGATCGCCGCCGACGGCGGCGGCAGCACGACCCGCGGCGAGCTGGGCTGCCGCCTGGTGGGCGACACCAACGACGTCACCTGGGTCGTCATCGACTGCCGCGTCAAGCGCTGGTGGCCCGACCGCGACTTCCTGACCTTCTGGTCCGACAAGGAGCGGCCGGTCGTCGACATCGCACTGTCCGCCGACAACCACCGCTGGGAGATCCCCCTCAAGCCGGACGAGACCCCCGCGAACTACCCGACCAGCGCCGAGGTCTGGCCGCTGCTGAAGGCCCTGGGCGTCACCGAGGACGACGTCGAGATCCACGGCACGCCTTCTACAAGCACCACGTCCGGATGTGCGACACCTGGCGCACGGGCCGGGTGTTCCTGGCCGGGGACGCGGCCCACCTGATGCCGCCGTGGGCCGGCGCCGGCATGCAGTCCGGCATGCGCGACGCCCACAACCTGGGCTGGAAGCTCGTCCGTGTGCTCAAGGGCGAGCTGCCCGACAGCTGGCTGGACACCTACGAGGCCGAACGGCGTCCGAACACCGCCTTCTACACCGGGCTCGCGGTCCAGCTCGGACGGGTCATCAAGCAGGAGCTGTCGGAGGAGGAGCAGGCCGCGATGAACGCGGTCCCGCAGGACACGGTCACCCCGTACGAGCCGCCGCTCACCGCGCCGCCGGTGCTGGCGGGCGGATGGATCAGGGGACCGCTGGGCGACGCCAGCATCGTCGGCCGCATGGTCCCCCAGCCGGTCGCCGGTGACACCACCGGCCGGATGGCGCGGCTGGACGACCTGCTCGGCGACGGGTTCGTGCTGCTCGGCGACGACGTCGACCCCGCGACGCTGCTGACGGCGCAGGAGAAGGCCGGCTGGGACGCGCTCGGCGCGCGCTACCTCGCCGTACGGCCGAAGACCGCCTACACGCAGGGCCCGGACGAGCTGGTCGACCTCGACGAGGTCCTGCTGCCGTGGCTGCGCAGGTACGGCGTCCGCGCCGTGGCGGTCCGTCCCGACAAGTTCGTCGCCGCGGCCGACGTCAGCGGCCTGGCCGTACCCGCCTGAATCGTCCACCTGAGGAGAGGAAGACATGTCCGGAGTCAAGGAACTCGGTTACGTCGTCTACGAGGTCGGCGACCTGGCCGACTGGGAGCACTTCGCCGTCGAGCTGCTGGGGATGCAGGTCGGGGAGAAGATCGACGGCGGGTTCACCCTGCGCACCGACGAGAAGGCCCACCGCTGGATCGTCACCGGCGGCCCCGCCGACGACCTGGTGGCCACCGGCTACGAGGTCTCCGACGCCGCCGCGCTCGACGCGCTGGTCGAGAAGCTGCGCGCGGCCGGCGTCGAGGTCACCGAGGGCGACGACGCCCTGGCCGCGGCCCGCAAGGTGGAGCGCGTCCTCGTCACCGCCGACCCCATGGGCAACCGGGTCGAGCTGGTCACCGGGCTGGCCGACGCCGCCACGCCGTTCGAGTCGGCGAAGCTGCTCGGCGGGTTCGTGACGGGCGCCGGCGGCGCGGGCCACCAGGTCCTCCTGGCGCACGGCGTCACCCGCGAGACCTACCTGCACTTCTACATCGACCTGCTCGGCTTCAAGATCAGCGACATCATCGTCGAGGAGCTCGCCCCCGGCGTGGTCGCCGACCTGATCTTCCTGCACTGCAACGGCCGCCACCACACCGTGGCCTTCGGCGAGCTGCCCTCGCCGAAGAAGAGCCACCACTTCATGGTCGAGGTGACCGACATCCGCGACGTCGGCCTGGCCTACGACCGCTGCATGGACGCCGGGCAGCCGTTCGAGATGACCCTCGGGATGCACCCGAACGACCACATGTTCAGCTTCTACGTCTTCACCCCCTCGGGCTTCAGTGTCGAGTACGGCTGGGGCGGGCTGATCATCGACGACGAGACGTGGGAGGTGAAGACGCTCGACAAGCTGCACAGCTGGGGCCACCGTCCCCCGGGCGTCGTCGCCGGGCTGCTGGCCGACGCGCCCACACCGAACGGGGAGGACCACTGATGGCACTCGACGCCAAGGACATCGCGCGCACCGTCCGCACCGCCGACTGGGAGCTGCGCTACTACGAGGCCGGCTCCGGCCATCCGGTCGTGCTGCTGCACGGCAGCGGACCGGGCGCGACGGGCTGGAGCAACTTCGCCGGCAACATCGAGGCGCTGGCCGAGCACTTCCACGTGTACGCCGTCGACATGCCCGGCTGGGGCGAGTCGGACCCGGCGACCGTGGACCGGCTCGACCACGTGGAGGCGGCGATCCAGTTCCTGGACGCCCTCGGCATCGACAAGGCCGCGTTCGTCGGCAACTCGATGGGCGGGCAGACCTCGCTGCGGCTGGCCACCGAGCACCCCGATCGCATCTCGCACCTGATCACCATGGGCCCGCCGGTCGGCCGGATCCCCACGCTCTTCGGCGCCGGCGACGGCCCGTCCGAGGGCCTGAAGGTGCTGATCGAGGCCTACCGGGACGCGAGCCCGGAGAACATGCGTCGGCTCGTCGAGATCATGGTCTACGACAAGGCCCGGTTCGCCACCCCCGAACTGTGCCAGGCGCGCTCGGACGCCGCCCTCGCCCGCCCCGACCACCTGCGCAACTACGTGGACGGCCTGCCGAAGGGCGCCCCGCTGCCGAAGTGGGTCAAGCCCGACCTGCTGCCCTCGATCCAGGTGCCGACCCTGCTCATCCACGGCCGCGACGACCGCGTCGTGTCGTTCGAGACCTCGCTGTACCTGCTGGCCAACATCCCGAACAGCCGGCTGGTGCTGCTCAACCGCTGCGGGCACTGGGCGATGATCGAGCACGCCGACGAGTTCAACCGGCTGGTCGCCGACTTCATCGCCAACAACTGACCGAAGGGCCCCAGGTCCGCAGGGCCGCGGAGGACGGATCCCACCGTGCTCCGCGGCACCGGCCGCTCCGAGGCCCTCGACCGCTGCCCCTGGATCTCACGTCGTGGATCCTTCCGCGCACGCCGTGTCGCGTGCACCCGGGTGAGGGGCCCTCCGGGCTTCGAGGGCGTCCAGGATCAGGTCCAGGCCGTAGCCGAACTCGCCGGTGTAGTCGTAGCCCGGACGCAGGGCGTGGTCGCGGATCATCTCGGCGAGGTACGGCAGCTCCTCCGCCGGCAGCCGCCGCAGGATGCCGCCGGCCACTTCCTCGACATCGTCCGGCGTCGTCACCGGCAGGCTCGCCTCCTGCAGGACGAACCCGTAGACGTAGCTGTCGACGAGCGAGACGGCGTGCGCGGCCATCGCCAGCGTGAACCCCGCCTCCCGCAGGACGCCCAGGACGGCGTCGTGATGACGCAGCGTCGCCGGCCCCGGATCGCGACGGGAGTCCATGAGCCCGAGAGCCCAGCTGTGCTGCGACAGGACCGCGCGTGCGGAGAAGGCACGCGTACGGATCGCATCGCGCCAATCGCCGCGTTCGGCCCTGGGCAGCTCGATCGCCGCGAACACCGTGTCGACCACGCCGTCGAGGATGGCGTCCTTGTTCGGCACGTGGTGGTAGAGCGACATCGCCTCCACGCCCAGTTCCTGCGCCACCCGGCGCATCGTGATCGCCTCCACGCCGCCGCGATCCGCGACCCGGATCGCGGCTTCCAGCACGAGGCCTCTGCTGAGCGGTTGCGGTGGTGGCGGCACGACGGCTCCGGAGTGTGAGCGGGTTGACAGCCTTACGAGCGTAAGCCAACCTTACACCCGTAAGGAGCCTTACTGGCGTAAGGCTGTCTGGGTTCGCGTCCGCCGGAAAGGGGATTTCGATGCCGATGCCGAGGTGGTGGGGGCAGGTGAACAAAAGGGTGTTCAACCCCCGCGCGATAGCCGGCGGGAAATGGCCCGTCCTGATTCACGTCGGTCGCACGTCCGGCGCCACGTACCGCACGCCGCTCGATGCGCATCCCGTCGAGGGCGGCTACCTGTTCGTCCTGGTGTACGGATCGCGCTCCGACTGGGTGCGGAACGTCCTGGCGGCCAGAGGCGCGCGACTCCGGGTCGACGGGCGAGAGGTGGAACTCACCGCCCCACGCCTCGTCGGGAAGGAGGAGGCGTTCCGGGCCCTTCCCGACGAGGTGGCACGCCCACCGCAGCTGTTCGGCATCACCGAGTTCCTCCGCATGGACCTGCCCACAGGCTGACCCTGGCCGGCGTCACCACGACATCACAGGACGAACATCGTGCACACAAACAGGCGGGCAACCGCGATTGCGGGAACACTGGTCATCGTCGGCATGATCGCCGGAGCGCTGAGCATCGTTCCCGTCATCGAGGAGCCACGCCATCTCGCTCTCATTTCCGAGCACGAGAGCCAGGTCGTCGTCGGCGCGGTCGCCCAGGCCATCATGATCCCCGCCTATGTCGGGTTCGCGCTCTGCCTTTATCCGGCGTTGAGAACGGAGAACGAAACGCTCAGCCTGGGCTTCCTGGGGTTCAGGCTGATCGCAGCGACGTTCCACTTCTTGGGCGTGATCATCCTGCCCTTGTTCCTCGTGCTGGGCCATGCGTTCACCCGGGCCGCCGCCTCGGACGCGGCCGGCCTTGAGCTCCTGGACGAGTTGCTTCGGACGGCACGCGACCTGGTCAACCACGTCGCGTTGATCATCTCGCTGGGCCTCGGAGACCTCCTGTTGTTCCGCATTCTGTGGCGGTCGAGATCCGTCCCTCGGTGGTTGTCCGGGTGGGGGTTCCTGGGAATCGCCCTGGCCATGTCGGCGAGCTTCTCGGTGCTGCTCGGCCTGACCGACGTGGTCACGCCGCTCTACCTGGCCATGAACGCGCCACTGGGCCTGCAGACCGTCGTCTTCGCCCTGTGGCTGCTGGCCAAAGGCCTCGCTACGGGCACATCGACCACGGTCCACCGGCACGGCTGACCCGCAGGCTCGGTGGCGCCTGGCGTACGTCACGAACCGCTCCCCTGCTGACGGGCTCAATCCGACAGCAGGGGAGTCTTGCGCTTCCGGCCTGAGGCCGCCTCCCGGTCCGCGGCGTCGAACCTGGTCAGGTAGGCGTTGATGAAGTGGTCGCGGATGCCGTCGGTGCCCGGGGCCAGCAGGTCGGCGGTGGCGCCGCCGAGCCGGTCGAGCAGGCCCGCCACCGGGGCCATCTTGTCGTGCAGCTTGCCGTGGGCGTCGAAGTAGCGTTCTTCGGCGACGTGGCCGAACAGCGGGGCGGGCGGGAGCTGGGCGACGATGTCGTTGTTGTTCACGAAGCGGAAGGTGCGGCCGCGGAAGGCCTGGTCGTAGGCGGCGGCCAGCTTGGGGCAGCAGGTGCGGGGCTGGCCGTAGGTGTAGACGCCGTCGGCCAGCAGCGTGGGGTCTTCGAAGTGGGTACGGGCGGCGGCGAGCATGGCCAGCGCGCCGCCGAGGCTGTGCCCGGTGAACCAGAGGGAGTGGCCGGGGGTGTGCCATTCCTCCAGGGTCCGCAGCAGGGCGGGGTGCACGACGTCCAGGGCGCGGTAGAAGCCGGCGTGGATGTTGCCGTCGGCGGCGGTGTACGGGGTGAGCAGGGTGTCGGCGTCCGAGAGCCAGTCGCGCAGTTCCTCGGGCTGGGTGCCGCGGAAGGCGACGATGATCATGTGGTCGCCGGCGGCGACATACGCCTGGGTGTCCTCCAACGGGAACGGCGCGGCGTGCGGCACGCGGAAGCTCCTGACGCGGTCGAAGCCCCAGCTGTTGACGGTGGCCCGGACCTCGGGCTCGTCCTTGTAGGCCAGGGCGGCGGCGTGGGCCAGGCGGCGGGCCTGGGCCAGGGTGTAGCCGGTGGCTGTGTGGTCGAAGGTGATCGTGGTCATGAGTGCTCCCCCAGGCGTCCCGGACTGTCGCCACCGGGCGTACCCGCCGGTTGACCAAGAGTCGCCGTCCGGCAGGTAAGCGATCGCCTCGCCGAGGCCGTCACGCTGCGGCACCGGCGGCCCCCTCGACGGCGAGAAGTTCTCCGCCCACCTCCACGCCGACCTGTTCCGACAGCCTCATCCTGCTCCTGCCAAGCCGCCTGGCCCGAACCGGACCGATCAGTGGGCCCTGCCGTAGCACCACAGTCCGCCCCGTTCGCGGGGCAGGCGGGTCAGCGGCCCAGGAGTCCTGCGATCCGCCGGGCCTCGGGGAGGACGTGCTGGGCGAGGGCCAGTTCGTGGGCGCGGCGCAGGCAGTCGGCGGCCTCACCGGCACGGCCCAGCGCTGTGAGGCTGTCGGCGCGCAGGCACAGTGCCTCCCGTTCCAGCACCCGATCACCGTAGAGCCGGACCTCGGCCAGAAGGCGGTTCGACAGCACGTCCGCGTGCGTGTGGCAGCGGGTTCGCAGCGTCACGCGGAGATCGCAGAGCAGGACCATCAGCGACACCCGCCGATGACCTGCGGCGAGGTCACCGGCCCGGTCCAGGAGCGGGCGCGGATCGTCGTGGTGGAAGGCCAGGCGCGCGAGGGCGACGGCCTCGATGACCTCGTCGCCCGCCGCGCGGGCCAGCTCTGCGGCTGCCGTGAGGTGGGTGATCGCGTCCTCGGTCCGCCCCAGGGCCAGCTCGGCGATGGCGAGGTTGCTGAGTGTCAGCGCCCGGAAGGCGTCGTCGTCCAGCGACGGCAGCGCCTGGGTCAGCAGGGTGACGCCTTGGGCGTGGTGCTTCTGGAACACCGCGACCGTCCCGAGCGACATGGTCATCACCGCCGCGCCACGGTCGTCGCCGTTGTCCAGGCAGGACCGCAACGCCACCTGCGAGCTCTGCACCCAGTCGAGGAGGTGGCCGTGGATCTCGTACAACCGCACGGCGGCCAGCGCCAGGCCCCAGCTGAGATTCGCCTGGCCGAGGTCGGCGGCCTGGCGGACGCCGGCCGACAAGGTGGCGCGCTCGGCGGCCATCCAGGACATCGGGTCGGCCGGCACCACCTCACCGCTGGGTTGCCACAGCGGGCTGTCGCTCTCGATGAGGCGGAACCTGCCCCGGTATTCGCGCAGGTACGCCTCCCGTGACAGCCAGAGCAGACAGGACAGGAATCGCCGCACGATCGTGTCCTGCGCGGATCCGGTTCCGGCGCGCTCACGAGCCAGCAGCCGGATCAGGTCATGGCACCGATAACGCTCCTGGCCGGCGCCGTCGAACCCGTCCGGCTGCAGGAGCTGGCGCTCTGCCAGCCGTTCCAGGAGGTCACCGGCGACGGCCACGGGCACGTCGAGAAGGGCGGCGCCCATCCAGGCGGTGAAGGTGGGCACCCGCAGCAGCCCCAGCCGTTCGAACAGGGTGCGTTCGGCGGGTGGCAAATCGTCGTACCCGGCCTCCAGCGTGGCCCGCACGTCCAGCTCACCGGCGCGCAACTCGTTCAATCGACGCTCACCGGCCAGCCGGGCGGCCAGGGTCTCGACGCCCCAGCCCGGCCTGGTCAGCAGCCTGGCTCCGGCCACCCGCAGAGCCAGCGGGAGCTGGGCGCACAGCTCGGCCAGCGGCGCCGCCCTGGACACCTCGATGCGGGCGATCCGGGACAGCAGCAGCGCCGCGTCGGCGAGAGGCATCTCCTCAAGCCGCATCGGCAGGGCGCCCACGTCGGCCACCAGGCTTTCGAACCTGCTCCGCCCGGTGACCACCGTCACGCACCCGGGCGCGCCGGGCAGCAGCGGTCTCGCCCGCGCGGTATCCGGCGCGTTGTCGAGGATGACCAGCACCCTCCGGTGGGCGAGCATCTGACGATAGAGCGCGATCTGAGCGTGCTGCTCGACGGGGACGACCGCGGCTCCGAGGGCGTGCAGGAACCGGCTCAGCACCTCGACGGGGGTGTCCTCGCCGAGATTGGCGTAGAGCTGCCCGTCGGGGAACCGGTCGCGGGCGCGATGCGCCCAATGCAGGGCGAGCCCGGATTTACCCACTCCGCCGACCCCGCTGATCACGGCGACGCCGCAGGGGCGGTCCAGGAGGCCGTCCAGGACGGCCAGCTCCGCCGTACGGCCGGTGAAGGCGTGGATGTCCGGTGGCAGGAGCCGGGGCGCGGGATCGTGGTGGAGCAGGTCCTCATGCAGGCGGCGCAGCGGGCCGGAGGGGTCGACGCCGAGTTCGTCCCGCAGGCGCCGGCGCGTCTGGTCGAACATGCGAAGGGCCTCTCCACGGCGTCCGGTGGCGGCCAGGGCCCGCAGCCGTAACTCGACGAGCGATTCGCGCAGCGGATGTGCGGACACGGCGGCGGCCAGGTCGCTCACGCATTCGGCCGGGCGCCCGAGCTCCATCAGCACACGTGCGCGTGCCTCGACGGCCAGCAGCCGGGCTTCCGCCAGCCGGGCGGCCTCCGCCCGGACGACCGCCAGATCGAGCAGCCCCTCGTAGGGCTCGCCCCGCCACAGGGCCATGGCGCTGTCCAGCAACGGCAACGCGCGCTCGGGCGGCTCGGCTGCCGCGCGCCGCACCAGCTCCTCGAAACGGGCGGCGTCCAGTTCGCCGTCCTCCACCGCCAGCAGGTGGCTGTCGCCCCTGCGGATCAGCCGTTCTCCGACGACGCCACGCAGGCGATGCAGGTGCCAGCGGAAGGTGCTCGGCGACGGCGGCGCGAGCGGCCACGCCGCGTCCGTCAGGGCGTCGCCCGTAACCGGCTCGTTGGCGTGACACAGCAACGACGCCAATAAGATCATCTGCTTGCCCGACGCCATCGGATGGCCCTGAACCGTCACTGGGCCAAGCACCCCGAAATCCATTCCACGAAGTATGTCGGAAACAGCAGATGCGTGATCAAGAAGAGAGCCGGAACGGCCCCGGCACGTCCCGGCTCCCGCGGGTCGAGCTCTCAGCCCATCATGGACGCGTCGGCGCACTGGCCGCGCGTCACCCACAGGTGGGACGAGATCGTGTTCTTCACCAGGGCGGGCGTGAGGTGGTCCGCCCGGTAGTAGACCAGCCCCGACAGGTCGGGGACCCAGTCGCCCCTGTCGAGGCAGCGGTAGCCGTACACGTAGTCATAGTTGATCTTGTCGTAGAACGCGACCACGGTGAGTCCGCTGGAATCGGTGGCGCCGTCGTTGAGGACGGACACGGCCCTGTTGGCGGCATTGACGAAGCCCCCGCCGGCCGCGTCCCAGTTGGAATCGTTGCCCTCCGCGTAGCCGAGCATGATCCCGCCGCAGTTGGGCTGGTTGAAGGCGAAGACGTTGCCGTTGCTCCACCCGTCCCGGACGCTGGAGCAGCCGGCGAGCTGCGACGTGCTCGCCTCCGAGGCCCAGGCGGGGCCGGTCGTCGACAGAGCGGCGGTAAGGGCCACGGCGGCCGCCGCCAGACGCGTCAAGCGCATCGGTTTTCTCCTTGTGTTGTGCCTACCGCGGCCCAGCGCCGCGGAGTCTTAGTGGTGATCACCGCTCGGCGCGGGTGATCTTCCTGGCGCGTGCGAGCGCCTCACCGCGCATGCGGTCGTAGAGGTCCAGCTCAGCGGCGTACCGTGCGCCGATCTTGGGCCGGTACTCCCGGCCGAGGGCGCGCATGGTGGCCCGCAGATCAGTACGGCGCGCGCAGGTCGCCTCGTCGACCGCGAGCTCGACCTCGGTCGCGTGGGCACGCTCGGCCGTCATACCGACGCTCAGCCCGGGAGCGGCCAGGTGCGCGGCGGGCGGTGTGGCGTAGTCGTGCCCGCGCTCGCGCATGCACGCCGACCAGGCCTTCACCCCCGCCGTGTACCGCGCGTCCTTCACCAGTCGCCCCATCACCAGCGGCGTGATGTTCATGGCCAGCCGGTCGACGCGGAACCAGGTGGCCCGGTCCCCGTAGAGCCGCGCGATGCTGGAGGCGGAGCATCCGCCGAGCGAGTTGTTGATCGTGCGGCCGTCGGGCAGCTTCACGCTGAGCACTTCGTTCCCCGCTCCGCCGTTCAGAGCCTCCCGGTAGGCGATGCGGCGGGCGGCAGGCAAGCCGTTGACGTAGGCGACGTTCCGGCTGTGCTTCCGCGCCGCGACGGCGGCGTTCCGCGCCCGCGTGCCGTACCCGTTGCGGCGCGCCCACTCCACGTCGTCGAGCACGAACCCGACCGGGAGCAGCCCGTCCTGGTCGGCCGGCCGTTCCACCCAGTACTCGAACCCCACGTCCCGCATGCAGTCGCGGACGAGCAGGGACTCGGCCCAGCTCAGCGTCACCTCGTCCGCGGGGGTGATCGGCGCCGTCGGGGCCCCCGGCTTGGCGACCGGCCGCGCGTGCGCCCCTTCCCCGCACCCGGCCAGGCCGGCGATCACCGCCACCGCGACGGCGGCACGCCACGACATTGTCCGGGCCGAGCCCCGCCGGCGTGCGGCGACCTTCACTGCGGGCATGCCGTCACCTCCTGATCGTCTTGGGGACAGACGCTAAGGAGGGGCTGTTGGGCGGGCGTTGGGGGCGCGTTGGGAGCGGGTGTCGCGCCGGCTCCGCCTGCCTACGCCGGGCTGCCGGCCCTCACCGCGGTCCGGTGAAGACCGGCAAGTGGCGACGACGGGTCCGGCCGGCCACGACCCAGGGTCCTGCCGAAGTGTCCGGAGCTGACAGAAGTCCTCGGGATGGACCTCTTGACGTACCGTCAGCGCCCAGCCGTCCGCTTGCCCTGAGGCGACCAGCGCGCGACCTCCGCGTACCGGGGTGTCAGGCCGTCGTCCCGGCGTCGACGGTGATGGACGTGCCGGTGATGGTACGGCCGGCGGGGCCCGCCAGATGGAGGACGGTGGCGGCGACGTCGTCCGGGGTGCCGTAGCGGCCGAGGGCGGTGTAGGAGCGTTCGGCGTCGGCGTCGGGGCCGTCGGCGGGGTTCATCTCGGTGTCGGTGGAGCCGGGGTGGACGAGGTTGGCCGTGATGTCGCGGGGGCCGAGATCACGGGCGAGGCCCTTGGTGAGGCCGATCAGTGCGGACTTGCTCATCGAGTACAGGGTCCAGCCGGGGTAGGGGACGCGTTCGGCCAGGCTGCTGCCGATGTTCACGATCCGTCCGCCGGCCCGCATGTGACGGGCGGCCGCCTGGGACGTGAGGAAGGCGGCTCTGGCGTGGATGGCGAGGGTGCGGTCGACTTCGTCCAGGGAGACGTCCTCCAGCGGGCCGAAGGGGGCGATTCCGGCGTTGTTCACCAGGATGTCGAGGCGGCCGAAGGTGGCGACGGTGTGCGCGACGGCCGCCTGGAGCGCCTCGGCGTCGGCGGCATCGGCGGCCATGGCCAGGCCGCGGCGGCCGAGCGCCTCGATCTCCTGGACCACGCCCTCCGCCCGGCTCGCCGCCGTCGCATAGGTGATCGCCACATCGGCGCCCGCCGCGGCCAGGCTGCGCGCGATGGCCGCGCCGATGCCCCTGCTGCCTCCGGTGACGAGTGCGCTCTTGCCGTTGAGCATCTGTCCTCCATTATCCGGAACTGATTCCGGTTGAGGATATACGGAATGCGTTCCGCTTTTCCAGCCCGATAAGGTGAACACGTGCCACAGGAGCGGGCCGATGCCGCCAGGAACCGAGCGAAGATCCTTGCCGCGGCCGCGGAGATCGTCGCCACCGAGGGCATGAAGGGGCTGGCCATGGCCGACGTCGCGGCCGCCTCGGGCGTCGGGATCGGCACGCTGTACCGGCGGTTCGGCGACCGGTCGGGGCTGGCGTACGCGCTCATCGACGAGAAGGAGCGCGAGTTCCAGCAGGCGTTCCTGACCGGCGCTCCCCCTCTGGGGCCCGGGGCGCCGGAGATCGAGCGGGTCCGCGCCTTCCTGCACGCGCTGACCGATCGCACCTTCGCCCAGCTCGACCTGCTGCTGATGGCCGAGACCGCCGGGGAGTTCGCGCGTTTCGGCGGCGCCTACGAGGCGTACCACCAGCACCTGGTCGTGCTGATCGCACGGATCAAGCCGGAGGCCGACGCGGGGTTCCTCGCCGACGCCCTGCTCGCGCCGATCGCGGCCAACCTGATCGCCCACCGGGGGCGTGCGGCGTCCGTCGTGAAGGCGGGTCTTGACGCCCTGCTCACGGGCCTTGTGTGAGCGGGGCCCGACGACGGACGCGGGTCAGGCGCGTTCCTTCGAGGTGTTCGGCAGAGCGAGCACGGCCACCGCTCCGGCGATGACGACCGCGGCGCAGACCCGGAACGCCGGCGCGGCGACGAACGTGCGCCTGCGTCCGTAGAGGTCGGCCGGCCGGCAGCAGGAACCCGGCGAAGGTGAGGAGGTGGCCGTTGACCAACCGTTGCAGCCCCTCGGGCCCGAGGCGGAGGTCGGACTCCATGGCGGGCGATCGGACGCCGCCCACGGGCGGTGGTGCGCCATGATCCGAGATCTCGTTGACGGTCCGGCGGACCGTGACTTCGTGAGGTGCGGCCGTCAGTGGGCGCGGAGGCGGCGAGGAATGTCCGCCGAGTCGCACCCGGCGGCGAACCGGGCCCGCCTTCGAGGGCGTCACACGACGGCGACGGCGTCGACCTCCACGAGGAACCCGGGGCCCAGGCCGGCCACGACGTGGACGGTGATGGCGGGCGGCGGGTCGGCCCGGTTCCACACCTCCTGGAAGGCGGCCACCCCCTCGTCGAAGGTGTGACCGTCGAGCACGGCGATGCGCCAGTGCACGATGTTCGCCAGGCTCGCGCCCTCGCTCTCCAGGATCGTCACCAGGTTGCGGAAGATCTGCCTGGCCTGGTCGCCGACCGTGGGCCCGACGACCTTGCCGTCGGCGCCGACGCCGTTCTGCCCGCCGATGTAGATGGTCTTGGCGGGCTGTTCGACCACGACGGCCTGGCTGAAGGCCGGGCTGCGGTGGAGCCCCTCGGGGTTGATGTGCCGTACGCCCATGTGCGCTCTCCTCGAATCTTGAAACCGGTTATAGGGGTTTCGTTGCGACACCAGTTATAGTGGTGTCATGCGATTGAACGCAACCGGGCGGATCCTGCACGACCCCAAGGGCGGGTCGTTCCGGTTCGACGCCGGCGCCGTCTGCCTCGACTTCGCCCACACGGGCGGCGAGGGCCGATACGCGATCTTCGAGAGCCTCCACGAGCCCGCCGACCTGGCCGAATGGCTGGCCCAGCCGCCACTGGCGGTGGTCATGACGGCCACCGTGACCGCCCGCGAGCTGACGGCGGCCAAGACCCTGCGCCAGGCGATCTGGGACGCGGCCCACGCCCGGGCGGCCGGTCGCCCGCTTCCCAAGGAGGCGGTCGCCACCATCAACCGGGCCGCGAGCGCGGCGCCGCCGGTCCCCGAACTGGCCGACGACGGCATCACCGCCGGATGGGCGCCGCCGGTGCGGGCCACGCAGGCGCTGTCGGCCCTGGCTCGGGAGACGATCGAGCTGCTGTCCGGGCCGTTCGCCGGACGCATCCGCGAGTGCGCCGGCGACAACTGCCCG
This sequence comes from Nonomuraea sp. NPDC049607, assembly GCF_040675375.1. Classification (NCBI taxonomy): domain Bacteria; kingdom Bacillati; phylum Actinomycetota; class Actinomycetes; order Streptosporangiales; family Streptosporangiaceae; genus Nonomuraea; species Nonomuraea sp. NPDC049607. The sequence goes on along the minus strand of NZ_JBFAOV010000014.1, from coordinate 179,570 downwards.
CTGGTGTTCGTCGACACGTCCCGGCCCGGCGCCCGCCGCTGGTGCGCGATGGAACGCTGCGGAAACCGTCACAAGCTGCGCGCCCTGCGCGCCCGCCAGGCCCTGGAGCCGTGACCCGGCCTCGGCCGCGCCCAGCACGCCGACGCAGCGCAGCCGGAGGGCTTCCCGCGTGAGCCCGGAGTACGGCCGCATGGCGGCGGCCATCAGGTCCGTCTAGCCGTCGAGCAGGTCGCGCTCGATCACCTCCATCTTCTGGTTCCCCTTGAGACGGCCCGGTCGAGGCGGTCGCGGACCTCTCGCAGCACCGGGACCAGCTCCGGCGGTTCCAGCACCTCGAAGTCGAACCCCTTCGCCGCCACGTGCACCGCCAGCTCGTGCAGCGAGTTCGAGCCGGCCGTGAAGAGGCAGGTGCGCGCGTCCACGGGCTCCAGCCGGCCGGCGGCGGGTGAGGTGCGCGGCGCCACCGCCTCCAGCGGCGCGTGGAAGAGAACGCGGGCCTGGTACGCGTACGGCGCCGAGGTGATGGCGTGCGAGACGTGGGCGGCCACGTCCTCCTCCGGCCGCAGGCGCGGCGTGAAGCGCGCCCCCAGTGGCCCGAGCGGCTCCTCGATCCGGTCGACCCGGAAGGTACGCCAGTCGTCCTTGGCCACGTCCCACGCCACCAGGTACCAGCGGCGCGGCGTGTGCACCAGCCGGTGCGGCTCGACCTCGCGTACGGTGACGCCGTCGCGCCCCCGGTGGCGCAGCCGCACCCGGCGCAGGTCGCGGCACGCGGCGGCGATCGCGGCCAGCAGGTCGGCGCCGACCTCCGGACCGGCCGCCCCGGGCAGCGCGACGGTCGCCGCGCGGAACGCCTCCACCCGGTGCCGCAACCGGGAGGGCAGGAGCTGCTGGAGCTTGGCCAGCGCCCGCACCGCCCCCTCCTCCAGGCCGGCGACGCTGCCGGTCGCGGCCGTACGCAGGCTGATCGCCACCGCCACGGCCTCCTCGTCGTCGAGCAGCAGCGGCGGCAACGCGGCCCCCACCCCGAGCCGGTACCCGCCGGCCACCCCCGGGGTGGCGTCCACCGGATAGCCGAGTTCGCGCAGCCGTTCGACGTCGCGCCGCACGGTGCGCAGGCCGACGCGCAGCCGGTCGGCGAGTTCGGCGCCGGTCCAGTCCGTGCGCGCCTGAAGGAGTGACAGCAGGCGCAGCAGCCGGGCGGAGGTCTCCAACATGGGCACCATTGTGGCCGCCATTGGTGCCCGAAGCTGACACCAATGCCCAATACCGTCACGGACATGACGAACGACATCCAGCCCTACCGCGTCGATGTCCCGCAGGCCGACCTCGACGACCTGCACGAACGGCTGCGCCGTACCCGCTGGGCCCCCGAGGTGCCCGGCACCGGCTGGGAGCGCGGCGTGCCGACCGGCTACCTGCGGGAGCTGGCCGCGTACTGGGCCGACGGCTTCGACTGGCGCGCCCAGGAGGCGGCGCTCAACGCGTACCCGCAGTTCACCACCGTCGTGGACGGCACGCAGGTGCACTTCCTGCACGTACGCTCCGCCGAGCCCGACGCCGTCCCGCTCCTGCTGCTGCACGGCTGGCCCGGCTCGGTCGTCGAGTTCCTCGACCTGATCGGCCCGCTCACCGACCCGGTGGCCCACGGCGGCGAGGCCGCCGACGCCTTCCACCTGGTGGTCCCGTCGCTGCCGGGCTACGGCTTCTCCGGCCCGCTGCCCGGCACCGGCTGGACGGACGGCCGCACCGCCGCGGCGATGGCGGAGCTGATGTCCAGGCTCGGCCACGACCGGTACGGCGTGCAGGGCGGCGACGTCGGCGCGTTCATCGCCCCGCTGGTGGGACGCGCCGCGCCCGACGATGTCATCGGCGTGCACGTCAACGGCCTGCTCACGTTCCCCGGCGGCGATGCGGCGGTCATGGGCTCGCTGAGCGACGCCGAGCGCGCGCGGCTGGCCGGGATGCAGGAGTGGCAGGCGAAGCTGGGCGCGTACATGCAGGTCCAGGGCACGCGCCCGCAGACGGTCGCGGCCGCGCTGCACGACTCCCCCGCCGGCCAGCTCGCCTGGATCGTGGAGAAGTTCAAGGACTGGACGGACCCGGCCGCCGAACTCCCCGAGGACGCGGTGGACCGGGACCGGATCCTCGCCGACGTGAGCATCTACTGGTTCACCGGCACCGCGGGCTCGGCGGCCCACACCTACTACGAACGCTTCAACGACTTCAGCATGTGGGCCCCGAAGGCGCGCGGGACGGTGCCGACCGCGGTCGCGCTCTCCCCCACGGACTTCTCGGTCCGCCCGCTGGCCGACCAGGCGCACAAGGTGGTGCGCTGGACGGAGTTCGAGCGGGGCGGCCACTTCGCCGCGCTGGAGACCCCCGACCTGCTGATCGCCGACCTCCGGGCGTTCTTCCGGACCCTGGGCTGACCGGACGGCGGGAGCCCGCTGGAGCGACCATCCCCCGAGGGTAGAGGGCGCGCCGGTGGCGACCGTGTCCGTCCTCGGTCACGCACCGGGACGGACGACCGCCAGGTGAGGTGTCCTGCGCGCCCGGCGGAGTCCCACGGCGACGGTGACCGCGGCGGCCAGGACCGGGAGCACGGCCGCGACCGGCAGCGGCCCCGGGCCCAGGTGCCTCAGGGTCTGGCCGCCGAGCGCCGAGCCGGCGGTGATGCCGACGTTGAAGGCGATGATGAACAGCGTGGAGGCGGCCGGGACGGCGTGCGGCGCCGTCTTCAGCGCCAAGGTCTGGAGCAGGGTCGGCAGGGCCGCGTACGCCAGGCCCCACACGGCGATCGCGGCGATGGTGACCGCCCCGCCGGTGACCGGCAGCACCGCGACGGCGGTCGCGTGCAGGGCGAGCGTGACCAGCAGGTAGCGGCCGGCTCCCCGGTCGGCCAGCAGGCCGGCGGCCCAGACTCCCAGGATTCCGGCGGCGCCGAAGACGAACAGCGCGGCCGTGGTGGCCGTGCCGCTCTGATCGGCGTCGCCGAGGTAGGGCACCAGGTAGGTGTGGAGGGTGAACTGCCCCAGCATGACCAGGGCCGTGGCCGCCGTGACGATCCGTACCGAGGGCAGCCGCAGTGCTTCCCGCAGCCCGCTGGGGGCGGGGGACGCGGACCGTCCGGGCAGCAGGCTCCTCGCGGCGACCATGAGCAGGACCGACAGGCCGCTCAGGACCGCGAAGCCGGTGCGCCATCCGGCCGCCTGGCCCAGGAGCGTGCCCAGCGGGACGCCCGCGGTCAGCGCGGCCGAGTTGCCGGCGAACACGACGGCCACCGCCCGTCCCGCCTTGTCGGGGGTGACCAGGGAGGCGGCGTACCCGGCCATGGCCGACCACAGCACCCCGTGCCCGGAGGCGGTCACCAGGCGGGCCAGCAGGGCGATGGGATAGTTCGGGGCGACGGCCAGCAGCGCGTTGCCCACGGCGAACAACCCCATGATCATCACCAGCAGCCGGCGGCGGTCCAGCCGTGCGGTCGCCGTCGCGAGGGGCATGGTCACCGCGATGATGATCAGTGAGTAGCCGCCCACCAGCCAGCCGATCAGGTCCTGCGAGGCCCCGAGGCCGTGGCTCATCTGCGGCAGCAGACCCATCGGCAGCGTCTCGGTGGTGATCGTGGTCAACGCCACCGTGAACAGCACCGCCGGCCCCACCGCGGGACGCCGCCCGGTCAGCCCCACACACGGTCCAGGAAGTCGGCGATGAGCGGGGCGATGTGGGGCAGGTGGTCCTCCAGGGCGAAGTGGCCGGTGTCCAGCAGGTGGATCTCGGCGTCGGGCAGGTCGCGCAGGTAGGCGCGGGCGCCGGGCTCGGGGAAGAACGGGTCGTTGACACCCCAGGTGATGAGGGTGGGCGGGGTGTGCTTACGCAGCCAGGCCTGCCACCGGTCGTAGCGCTCCACGTTGGAGTGGTAGTCGAACGCCAGGGCCACCTGGGCCTCCTTGCGGCCCGGCAGGTCGAGGAAGTGCTGGTCGAGGGTCCAGCCCTCGGGGGCGATCAGCTCGGGGTCGGTGACGCCGGTCTCGTACTGGCCGCGTGTGCCGGGCAGGGTGAGCAGGTCGCGGATGGCGTCCTCGGCGCCGGGGGTCTCGGGGCGCAGGGCGACGAAGTCGCGGGCTCCGTCCGACAGGCCCTCGGTGTAGGCGTTGCCGTTCTGCACCACCAGGCCGGCGATCCATTCGGGGTGCCGCTCGGCGAGCCGGAAGCCGACGGGGGCGCCGAAGTCGAAGACGTACATCACGAAGCGGGTCAGGCCGAGCCGCTGGACGAAGCCCTCGGTGACGTCGGCGAGCCGGTCGAAGGAGTAGGTGAAGCCGGCCGGGGCCTCGGTGTGGCCGAATCCGGGGTAGTCGGGGGCGATCACCCGGTAGCGGGCGCCCAGCACGTCGATGAGGCGGCGGAACTGGTGCGAGGCCGACGGGAAGCCGTGCAGGAGCAGCAGCACCGGCGCGTCGGCCCGTTCGGGCAGTGACTCGCGGTAGAAGACCCGGACGCCATCGACGTCGAGTGTGCGATGGGCGGTGCGGGCTACCAGGGGGTACGTCATCACTAATGCCTTCTGTTAGGAATGATGCGTTAGTTATAGCCGTACATGATCTAATGCGTCAAATCCTTCGAATGCCATTAGAGGCCCAGACAGTAAGAGACATCGCACTGTAATGATTCAACTACTTTGCGTAACATTTTGTTGTCTCGCCGTCCACCGAAGGAGATCCCCCTGATGCGTCTGTCCGCTCTCGCTGCCGCCGCCTTCGCGACCGGAGCCCTCCTCGCCGGCGCCGCCCCCGGCGCCTCCGCCACCCGAGCCGCCGATGCTCTGAACCTGTGGTCCGGCCTCAACCAGACCGGCCAGGTACAGCCGGTGCCGGCCCCCGAAGAAGCAGGCTGCGTGACCGTCGACGCAGCGTTCCGAGCCCGATCGGCCGGGAACCGCAGCAAGAGGCTCGCCTCGCTCTACACCAACCAGGACTGCGACGGTGAACCGGAAGAGGTCGTGTCACCTGGCCGCCGCACCAACTTCGCGCGGCCTCTCCGGATCGAGTCGGTCGCCTTCCAGTGAGTGCTCCATGACCCGCGGGCACCCGGGCCCGACTGGCGATCACCAGTGGATCACAAGGAGGCACTGGTAGATCAGGGCGGATGAACGACGCTCTTCATCCGCTCAGCCGCAGAGAAGGCCCGTCCGAGGCGTCCGTGCCGCCCCAGCCCGAGCGGCCGGCGATCCCCCTCGACACCTCGTTGCCCGACGTGTGCGCGCGCCGGCCCGCGTGCCTGGCGCGGCACGTCCGGTCGGAAGGCGGGATGCGCCGGCTGCTGGGCGACCTGGCCGTCCAGTGGGGGATGTACGGGCTGCTGTGGGCGGCGGCCGGGATCTGGCTGATGGGGCCGTCCGCGCTCGCGCTCGCGGCGGGTCTGGCGATGCCGCCCACGTTGGTGTCGTTCGTGCTGCACCGCAGGTGGGGGCACCGGGGGTGGTGCTGGGTTCTGCGGTCGCTGGACCCGGACGAGGTCGCGCTGGTCCTCGCCTGGCTCCTCGGCCCGTTCCGGTGGCTCGAACCGGTCTTCTGGGTGGCGGTCTGGCCCTTCCGGCAGGTCCTGCGGTTGTTCGCCTGGATCGGGCGGGTTCTGTCCGCGTTGAGCGATCTGTAGCGGTTGCGTCCGCGGCTGCCCGGTGATTCGGTCATCCCTGAAGGGGATCTCCGGCGAGCTCTACCCTCCTGGGTTGAGCCGGATGTCCTCCTCGCGCCAGAGGTGGCCGCCGTACCCGACCGGCAGCGTTAGCAGGGTGAAACGTGCACTCATCATCACCGCCCTGGCCCTCGCCCTGGCCGGATGCGGCTCCACCCCGCCGCAGCGCCTGACGATCCCGAAGCCGACGGGCCCGCATCCGGTGGGGACCGTCTCGGTCCACCTGGTCGACCAGTCCCGCCCGGACCCCTGGAACGGCTCCGGCAGGAAGCGGGAGCTGATGGTCAGCCTGTGGTACCCGGCCAGAGACGCACAGGCCCACCCGGTCGCCCCCTGGATGCCGAAGGCGGCGGCGGACCGGTACCTGAAGATGAACGACCTGGAGCCGGGCTCGGTGCTGCTGGACAGGACCGACGGCCACGAGGGCGCGCCCGCCGACACGAGCCTGGGCAGACTGCCGGTCGTCCTGTACTCGCCGGGCGCCAACGCCTCGCGCGCGTACGGGACCGGCGTCGCCGAGGAGCTGGCCAGCCGGGGTTACGCGGTGGTCACCGTCGATCATCCCTATGACGCGGCGGTGGTGGAGTTCCCCGGCGGCCGGGTGGAGGCGGGCCCCGAGGTGACCGACTTCGCCAAGGCCGTCGACGTCCGGGTGGCCGACGTGCGTTTCGTCCTGGACAGCCTGCCCGCCCTGGAGGACAAGCTGCCCGGACGGAACGGCAGGCCGCTCTTCGACCTCGAACGGATCGGCATGTTCGGGCACTCCCTCGGCGGCGCGGCCACCTCCTCCGCCATGTACGCCGACCCGCGGATCAAGGCCGGGCTCGGCCTGGACGGCGCCGTCTTCGGCAAGGTCGCGCAGTCCGGCCTCGACCGGCCGTACATGGTGGTCGACACCGACGGCAAGGGCGGCATGGCCACCAATCCGACGTTGCGCACCTTCTGGGATGGGTTGCGGGGCTGGCGGCTCAACGTGACCGTCAAGGGGGCGGCGCACAACTCCTTCGGCGACGACGTCCTGCTCATCCCCTTGTCGGCCGGGCCGCTGGGGCTGGGGAAGGAGCAGTTGGAGGAGGTCGTCGGCACGATCCCGGCCGCGCGGGCGCTGGCCTTCCAGCGCGCCTACCCGCTCGCCTTCTTCGAGGAGACCCTGCGCGGCCGTCCGCAGGCGTTGCTGCGGGGACCGTCAGCCGCCTTCCCCGAAGTCTCCTACCGCCGCTGACGGCGCCCGCCCGCCGGCCGTGACGACGCCGCCCTCGTAGGCGGCGATGACGAGTTGCGCCCGGTCGTGCGCGGCGAGCTTGGCCAGCAGGCTGCGGACATGGGTCTTGACCGTCGCCTGCCCGATGCCGAGCCGCTCGGCGATCTGCGGGTTGGTCAGCCCGCGAGCCACCAGCAGCAGCACCTCCCGCTCCCGGCCGGACAGCCGGGTCAGCCCCGCCGCCAGCCGGGCCGGGATCCCGGCGGGCTCACGCCGGGCGAACTCCCCGATCAGCCGCGTGGTGACCGACGGGGCCAGCAGCGCCTGCCCCTCCCCCACCACGCGCAGCGCCTCCAGCAGGTCGCCCGGCCGGGTGTCCTTCAACAGGAAGCCGCTGGCTCCGGCCCGCAACGCCCCGTAGACGTACTCGTCGAGATCGAAGGTGGTCAGCATCACCACCCGCGTCCCGGCGGTCACCGGGTCGGCGCGGATCAGCTCGGTGGCCTTGATGCCGTCGAGGCCGGGCATGCGGACGTCCATGAGCACCAGGTCGGGACGCAGGCCGCGGGCCAGCTCCACGGCCTGCCGCCCTGTTCCGGCCTCGCCGACGGTCTCCAGGTCGGGGGCGGTGTCGATCAGCCTGCGCAGCCCGGCGCGCAGCAGCGCCTGGTCGTCGGCGACCAGCACCGTCAACGTGCTCATCGCTCGCCCGCCCTGGAGCCGCCGGGCAACGGCAGCCTCGCCCGGACGGCGAAGCCGCCCGCGGGCTCGGGTCCGGCCGAGAACGTCCCGCCGTACAGGATCACCCGCTCCCGCAGCCCCGCCAGCCCGTGGCCCCCCTGACGCGGCACGCCCCCGCGGCCGTCGTCGACGACCTCGACCACCAGCTCGCCCGCCGCCCGGACGCCGACGGCCACCCGGCAGCGGCCCGGCCCGGCGTGCTTGAGCACGTTGGTCAGCGACTCCTGCACGAGACGATGGACGACGAGGGCCGCCTCGCCGTCGAGCGTGAGGCCGGGATCGACGTCGAGCTCCACCCGTACGTCGCCGTCCGGGATCGCCGCGACCAGCTCGCGCAGCGAGTCCGGCAGGTGCGGCGGGCCGCCTTGATCCCCCGAGGCGTCGCGGAGCAGGCCGAGGAGGTCGCGCAGGTCGGCCAGCGCCTTCCGGCTGGTCTCCTCGATGATCGACAGGGCCTCGCCGGCCTCCTCGGGGTGCGTGGCGGCGACGTGGTTGGCTATGCCGGCCCGCATGGAGATCAGGGCCATGCTGTGGGCGACGACGTCGTGCACGTCACGAGCCATGCGCAGCCGTTCCGCCGTGGCCGCGGCCTGCGCCGACCGCGCGACGGCCTGTGCCGCGGACGCGCGCTGCTCCCGTACGGCGAGCCCGATCGTCCACGCCAGAGCGAGCACCGGCCAGGCGAACGCGCACGCCGAGGCCGCCTCCGCCCACGAGGGCGAGCCGACCGCGGCCCCGGCGGCGGTCACCGCAAGCGCGGCCACCAGCGCCGCCACCGCCGTCCGGCGCGCTTCCAGCAGCGCCACCGCGTGCAGCGCCACCGCCAACGGCACGAACGCCTCCTCCCACCCGGCGAGCGGCGCGAGCACCGCCGCCACCAGGACCAGCGCGCAGACCGGCACCGGCCACCGGCGCCGCAACGCCGGCGGCAGGCAGGCCAGCGCGACCACCGGCACGACCGCGTACGGCGGCACCCGGGCGGACTCCGGCACCAGCACCGCCGCCGCCGAGAACCCGGCGGCCAGGGCGACGGCCGCGAACGCGTCGACGGCGACCCAGTGTCCCGGTCGCAGCCTGCGCACGATCAAGGGACGCCGTTCGGCCATGCGCCCACCCTAGAACCCGCGGCGCCACGACGTACCGGGGGGCGCGTGGCAGAAGGGCCCTACGATCGGGGTTCGTGGACGATCAGGTGAGAACCCGCGTTGCGGCGTACGCGATCGCCGTGCAGGACGATCGGCTGCTGCCGGCTCGGTCGTCGGAGGCCTCGCCCGTCTTCACGCCAGGTCTGTGGCACCTGCCCGGCGGCGGGATCGATCCCGGCGGGTACGTCGTGGAGGAGCGCGCCGAGTTCTTCAGCTGGACGGGACGCAGCCGTGACGACGGCACGTCCTTCTACGGCCGCGACTTCCCCGCCGAACCCCAGACCAGGGCCGACGCCGACGCCTGGCGCGCGGCGGGCTCCCCGTCGAGCTGGGAGATCCGCTCGTCGGACCGCACCAGGACGATCACGTCCAAGGCCGGCCCCTGGACGGAGGACGCCCCGGACGCCCGGAGCGGCGGCGTGTTCGACATCGGCGGCCTCGGTCACTTCACCTACCAGGAGCTGCAGAACCTGCCCACCGATCCGGAGGGCCTGCGCAAGCTCCTGTGCGAGGGCTGGACTACTTGGCGATCGTGGAGTCGGGCTGGACCGACGCCGTTCCCGCCCCTCCCGAGTAGCCGGGCGGCCGGAGCTCGGGGACTTCACCCCGAGCCCGGCGGCGCCAGCAGGTCACGCACGATGACGCCGAGCCCGATGGCCCGCAGCATGCCCAGGAAGGCGTCGGCGTGGAGGAGACGGGCCTGGTGGATCGGCTGCTCACCGAGCTGTTCGTCCAGGGAGACCAGCAGCGCGCGCGGGTAGCGCCGGTAGACCGTGCGCAGGGGGGCGCCGTACTCCCGGATGCTGCGTTCCCAGTGCCCGGGGTCGGGGTGCGGGGCCGGCCACTGCTCGACGAACAGCGCCACCGCGCGGGCCACGTCTGGGGCATCGGCGGCGGCATCGCCGGCGCCCCGGTGAAGGCACCGGCCTTGACTCTCATCAGCAGTGGGCGGGCCGGGGGCCCTACCGGCGAGTGAGCACGTCGAGCCGCCGATCGATCGGGCGAAAGGCCGCGTCTCGTGATCGCGTCCGGTATCGGACATCGTCCCCGGGTGGCGCGCGACGGGGCGCGGGGCACAGAAGTGATACTCCGTCCCTTCGAAGGAAAGGGAAGTCCGTGATCACATCAGCCAGACGGCTCGCCATCGTCTCGGCCTTCGCCCTGGCCGTGGCGTCCGTGCCCGCGTCGTCCGCCTATGCGATGAGCTCATGGGTCTGCGCCAGCGGCTCCCGTACCTACCTGGGGGACGTCGTCGGCTACCACATCCTGGGTTCCGGCTGCACGGGGGCAGGGTCGGGACCCGGCTCGATCACCATCCCGGGGGGCACCTACAACTGCGCGGTCATCAACCCGACACCCCAGCTGGGCATCGTCAGCGGCCTGAACTGCTGATCCCCCCTGCAAGCGCCGGCGGCATTGACCGATTCGCCGTCTCCGCTGCTCGCTGCGGACGTTGCCGCCGGTGTACTTGCACGTGAAGGTCAAGGGGCGCTCGCGCCGACCGGTGCTACGACGGCACCGCCGACCCCAGAGGCGTCACCCTGTTCCGGCCATGGCGGGAACACGCACGTCAACGGCCACCGCCTGGACGCTGCAGTATGTGCAGGCTCAGCACCTCGCGTCCGCCGGGCCGGCGATGCGCACGCGGGCCAGGTCCTCTCCGGTGAGGACGATCCGCACGATGCCCTTGCTCGTGATCGCGTCCGCGGTCGTCACGACCACAGTCAACTCAGAACCTGATCGACGGTGGCCTCGACCTGCGTGTTCCCGCTCAGGCCGGAACGGGGTGACGATCCCGGGCCCGGCGGGATGAACTGGCTCCGACCACCGGTACGCACGGGCTTCGCCACATGGATGGGCCCCTCGTGAAAGGAACGACCGGCATGATCAAAGTGCTCCTTCGGACCGGAGCGGCGGCACTCGCCTCAGCGACCGTCCTGTCTCTGGTCGCCGCGTCCCCGGCGGCTGCGGGCAGCGCCTGGAACGGCTGCAACTCGGGCAACGTCTGCCTCTACGGCGGCGACCCCGTCCCGAGCTACTTGAAGTACCAGACCCCTGGGGTGGTCCCGGACGGGAAGGCGTTCTGGGTGATCGTCAACAACGGAAACCCCTACCCGGGCGCCGACCACGTGCGCTTCCAGTGGCGCTTCCAGGGCGCTTCGACCTGGTACTCGAAGTGCCTGCACTACCGGCCCGACGGCGGCTCCGCACTCGACCTGCGCGACGGGGCGGTGGGCGGGGGTCCGGCGTCCCCGCGTGGCGCTGCTGCCGTGGGCCACGGCGATGGGCCTGCTGGTCGGCCCGGTCGCGGTCCTGGACTTCGACCACCGGCACGTGCTGCCCGTCATCCCCGTCGCCTGCCTGGCCGCCGCCCTCGCCTTCCGCCAGGGCGCTACGGCCTCGCTCGTCCGGCTCACCACCGGTCCCAGTGCAGCACCTCCTCGCGGGGAATGCGGGGAGCGGGCCTGAAGTCGGTGCCGAGCGTGAAGGCCAGCGGGATGAACGCCGCCAGCATGACCTCCTCGTACGGCACGCCGAGCACCCCGGCCAGCTCCCGTTCGAGCGGCGCCTGCGCGGTCGTCCACACGGTGCCGAGGCCGCGCGCCCGCGCGGCCAGCATGAAGCTCCACACCGCGGGCAGGATCGACCCCCACGTGCCCGCCTGCTCGGCCACCGGCCGGCGGTCGGTGCGGCCCTCCACGCCGGGGATGACGAACGCCGGCACCCGGTGAACGTTGGCGGCCAGATGCCGCAGGCCGTCGAAGACCCGCTCGGTGGAGCCGGCGTGGTAGCTCATGCGCCACAGGTCACGCTCGCTCAACGGCTGCCCCGCGGCCACGGCCAGCGCGCGCCGGAAGACGTCGGCCACGGCCCGGCGCTGCCCGGCCTCGGTCACGACCATGAAGTGCCAGCGCTGCCGGTTACGCCCGGTGGGTGCCTGGACGGCCAGGTCCACGCACTGCTCGATCAGCTCGCGAGGAACCGGCCGGGTGAAGTCCAGGCGCTTGCGGACGGCGCGGGTGGTGCTCAGCAGTTCGTCAGGGGTGAGGTTCAGCGTCACGACGGATCTCCTTGTCAGACGGCGGGAACGGGTGCGGGACGTCGTTCGACCGGGAACGTATGCCTGCAAATCATCTGCTGTCAAACGATTGGTAGTCAGATGAATGCGGTGTAGGCTCCTGACCGGAGCGAAAAGGAGATCGATGGCCCCCACGACCAAGAACCCCGGCCGCACGCGGGCGACGTACTTCCCGCGACTGGCGGCCGAGCGGCTGGACATCGCGCTGTGCCGGGCCTCGGCCGCCGTGGCCCGCGCCGCGGACGCCCACGCCGGCGAGGAAGGGCTCGGCGTCGGCCAGCACCTCGTGCTCCAGATGCTCGACGCCGTCGGCCCGTGCTCCCAGCAGACGCTCAGCGAAGAGCTGCGCATCGACCGCAGCGTCATGGTCAGCGTCTGCGACGACCTCGAACAGCAGGGCCTCGTACGCAGGGAGCGCAACCCCCGCGACCGCCGCTCCTACGCCGTCACCCTCACCGACCTGGGCCGACGGCGGCTGGCCCAGGCGCAGACGTCGATCCCGGCCTTCCTCGAAGACACCTTCCAACCCCTCACACCCGACGAACGCCACCAATTGAGCACGCTCCTCGGCAAACTCCTGGGAACCGGCACCTGACGGCCTTCACCCGGGTGCGGAGTTTGTCCCTGACCCCCACGGGCAGGTCGCCCTCACGGCGTGAGGTGCCGTCGGTGCACCGCATCGAGAGGGAGGGGGACCCCATGCCACTCGTCAACGTGAAGGTGATCGAGGGCGTGTTCAGCGCCACGCAGAAGGCCGAGATGGTGGCGAAGCTGACCGACGCGATCGTCGCCATCGAGGGGGAGCACATGCGCCCCCTGACCGTGGTCGTCGTCGAGGAGATCAAGGACGGCGACTGGGGTGTCGGCGGGAAGCCTGTGACGGCCGCGGAGGTCAAGGCGCTGGCCTCGGGCACGCGATCAGGATGACGCCCCTCAGCCGGTAGGCGTCACCGGTTCGGTGCGCGGCTCGTAACTGCCGCCGGACAGCCGGGCACCAGCGAAGGGCGTGCGTTTGAGGTCATGGTACGAGTCTGCGGGGGAAGATCGTGAGGCAGTGGCAGCCCTGCTGATATGCGGGAAGTTCCTGCCATACTTTGTGATCACCGGCCCGCCGGGCCCCCAGACGAAAGGGCGAGATGAGCGCACGATCGGCCCGACGGCCTCCTGCCGTCCGCATGGACGGGACCTCGGCGACGACCAGCCCGGCAGGCGCGTCCGCCCGAAGTGGAAGGTCGTCGTGACGGAGGGGGTCGACGTACCGGACCGGCGCGGCCGTACCGGCCTGGACCAGGCGGGACGCGACCTGACCGGCAACCCCCGGGTACGCGTGCGCGACGTGCGGCTGCTGGCCTGCAACTGGTACGTGCTGCGTGCCACCACCTTCGACTACCAGCACGCCGACGGCCACTGGAGCACCCAGCAGCGGGAGACCTACGACCGCGGCAACGGCGCGACCGTCCTGCTCTACGACCCCGCCCGCCGCACCGTCCTGCTGACCCGGCAGTTCCGCTACCCCGCCTACGTCAACGGACATCCCGACGGGATGCTCCTGGAGACCGCGGCCGGCCTGCTGGACGACGAAGCGCCGGAGGCGGCGATCCGGCGCGAGGCCGCCGAGGAGACCGGCCACACCGTCGGCGAGGTCGAACGGGTCTTCTCCGTCTACATGAGCCCGGGATCGGTCACCGAACGCCTGCACTTCTACGCCGCGCCGTACAGTGCCGCGACCCGCACCGCACAGGGTGGCGGGGTCGCCGAGGAAGGCGAGGACATCGAGGTCGTCGAGCTCGACTTCGACCACGCCCTCGACCTGATCAGGGACGGGGAGATCGCCGACGCCAAGACCATCATGCTGCTGCAGTGGGCGGCCCTGAACGGCCCCTTCTCCCCCGCCGCCGGCGGACTGTGAACCCTCGCCGAGCCGGGCGTCAGGGGATATGGCGGTAGGCAGCCGGTTGACCTGTGAGACGACATCTCGTCACGGACGATTTCGAGCCGAGTTCGTTCAGACCTACTTGTCGACGAGACGGGCAGGTGCTGTGCAGACGTGAGCCGAGGACACCGACGCCCCCCTGACCCGGCTCTGAGCGTCGATCATTCGGCGGGGCAGACTGTGCCCGGTTCTGGAAGTGTCAGGTCGGTCAGGTACCTGGTGGCGTGCCGGATCGGGCACTTCTTGCCTGACAGGTACATGACGTGACCGGGTCCGTCATAGGCGATGGCCACCGATCCCGGGATCATGTTGGTGAAGCTCTTGGTCGAGGTGTGGTCGAACCACGTGGTGCCCACCCCCAGGAAGGGCGGCAGACCCCGCGTGAGCAGCGGGCGGGATGGATTGGCGACCGGCAGTGGCCAGCCTGTGCAGCCGAGCGCGTCGATGGCCGCTCCCGCGTACTCAGGTGCGATCTTCCGCGCTCTCCTGCGGAAGTCCTCAAGCTGGGCATAGCTGGTGTATCCGCGGTCGTCCCCGCAGCTCATCACCTGTGCCCCGGGCGTTGCCGAATACCGCGCGTTGAAGAGCGCCTGATCGGCGAACCCTGACCCGTCCCCGCTCCGCGCCTTGTCCACCGCGGCCGCGAAGGTCAGCCAGTTGGCGTTCTCCGGCCCTGGGGCGAGGGGGAGGGTGGATGTCAACAGCCATCCGGTGAGCTTCCCCTTGCCGTACTGGGATGAGGTGACCGAAATCGGATGGCGGTCGGCATACCGCAGGAGCCTGCGCCACACCGCCTCGGCGTCCTGGCCATGCAGCGCGCAGGCGGGAGTCTCCGCGCACCAGTCGGCGAACCTGGTGAACATCCGCTGCATGACCGGCAGGCTCAGCAGCCGCTGCGCGGGCCAGCCCTCGGTCTGATTGTTCACTCCATCGAGGTACATGGCCCGGATGCGCTGGGGAAACAACCGGGCATAAGCGGCGGCCGCGGACCCGCCGATGCCGCTGGCCATGAAGCTCAGCCGCTCTTCGCCCAGCGCCTTACGGATCGCCTCGGTGTCCCTGGCGATCGACAGAGCATCCAGGTGCGCGAACAGCCCCGTCGTGTCCGCCTTCTGACACTCCTCGAACGCGTCGTTCATCGCCGCGGCCAGCGCCGCGAGCTCCTTCGCGTCGCGCGGATCGTGCAGGGAAACCCCTGGCTGCGTGCATGCCTGGGGCATGTGTGCGATCCACGTGGTGGTACGCGTGTTGTAGCCGACCAGATCGAACGTGCGTCGCAGCTCGGTGAGATCCGCCGCGGAACGGGTCAGGTCCTGGATCCCATAACCGCTGGAGATGCCCAGGACGCTGCCGAGCCGGCGTGGCGGCTCAGTGGCCGGCAACCGGGCCAGCTCCAGCGTGATCTTCCGTCCCTGCGGCTTCGCCCAGTCCACGGGGACATCGATCGCAGCGCACTGCATGCCCGCGGGTACGCCCTCGCTCTCGCAGTCCTGCCATCTCAGCGGTCCGTCATTCCCGGCAGCCGACGCCGCCGGGGCCATCCCGATCAGCACCGCCGCGGCTACGGCGATGACCGGCCACCTGCTCCCACGGCGTTCGCCGCCGTGGCGCTCACCAGGGTTCCGCGCGTGTATCGTGATCATGATCCCAGCGTGCCGTCGCGGGCGGCCGACTTCTTCCTGCCTTGAGACGGTTCCAGCAGAGGCGATCCAGGACCCCGGTCCTAGTCTGCAGGGTGACCCAAGGCCACGTAGACGGTGATCGCGGCTCGCGCGAGAGCCCGAAGCGGCTGGACGGCTTCGGGCACGTCGCGAGCGCCTTTACGTTGTAGATCACTTCTGCCGTCCAGCCGACCCCTACTCCATACTTCGACGGTCGACATATGGTCGAACCGTGATCGGTATGACGGAGGCGACGTACTTCATCCTCGTCGCCTTGATGCAGGAACCGCTCCACGGATACGGGATCATCAAACGGGCCCGGACGCAGTCGCTCGGCGAGGTCGACCTCGCCGTCGGCACTCTGTACAGCGCGCTCGACCGGCTCTCCGAGACCGGCTGGGTGCGGCTGGACCGCGAGGAGACCGTCAACGGGCGTCCACGACGCTACTACCGGATCACCGACGACGGCGTGCACGCCGTCCGCGCCCAGGCGGCCCGGTTCCAGCGCGCCGCCGCACTCGTCCTGCGGCCGAACGGGGTGCCGAGCGCATGAACCATGTTCTCGAACTGCGGTACCGCCGCCTTCTGCGCGCCTATCCGAAGGAGTACCGGGCCGAGCACGGCGAGGAGCTGATCGGCACGCTGCTGGAGGCGGCCCCGCCCGGGGCCCGTCGGCCGTCGCTCCGCGAGACGCTGCATCTCCTCGCCGGCGGGTTCACCGCACGCGTCCTGGCCGCCCGCGCGTCCGGAGTGCCGTCGTGGCGCGACGGCCTGCACCTCGGCGCGCTCGTCGTGGCGCTGGTGACCTTCGCGCAGCTTCCCGTTCTCCCGTACTTCATCTTCAAGACGTGGACCGCGCTGGGGATCGTCCTGATGGTGGCGCTGGTGCGGGGTTGGATGCGGGTCGCGGCCTGCCTCGCGACCTTCGCCGCGCTGTGGACCAGCCAGCCCATGATCCCGGGGCTCATCCCGGCGCTCGACCTCGGCCCCCTGTACGGCGACCTCGCGCCGGTCGCGCCCTACTGGGTGGTCGCGGCCGCGTCGGCGGTGCTCGCCGTGCGACGGGCGGGCGCGGACCGCGGGTCCGGGAGGGCCCGACGGTGGGGCGCGACGATGCCCGCCCGGTCGGCCCGGTGGCTGCTCGTCCCGCTGGGCGCTGGCGTCCGCCGTGTACCTGTTACCCGGCCTGCTCTACCTGGCCGAGAACCTGCTGGTGACCGGCGCCCGCGGCTTCCTGTACTGGAGCGTGCTCACCGCTCTGGTCGTGGCCTCCTTGGTCGCCGCGCGCCGGGTGCACGCCAAGGTGTGACCGCTCCGGCAAGCCGGGCGCGCGGACTCGTCGGTGGAGCGCCGGACCATCTCGCGCTGGTGGTCTATCCGGCGCGAACTCTCCCGCTGGTGGTCGTCGAACGGCCTCTGCTCACTCCTTCCTCGGCGGGTCACGTCGCCTGAAGCCGGGCTGGTTCGGAACGTCGCCGGGGCGCTAGTCACGTCCGTATATCCGGATCCGGAAGTTCCACTGTCTGGAGTTGTCCGACAGATCGGGATCGTTGACCCCGAACAGCAGCCGGACGGGCAGGGCGTCGGTCCAGAGCAGGCATCCTCCGAACGCCGTCGCCTGCATGGGAGCGCCCACCCACCCGACCGGGTTGTTGTTGAAGCGCAGGACGGGCGAGAACTCGAACAGGTCGGGGTACGGCCAGCCGGAGGCGGCGGCCAGTCTGTCGGTGCCGTTGGGACCGTGGTCGGCGAAGAAGTAGTCCATGCGCGCCCGGCTCGCGTAGTCGGGTTCGAGGCGCAGGACGTCCCCCTGCCGCAGGAAGTTGCCCGGCGTGGCCCCCGCCGGGAAGCTGCCGAAACTGCCGTTGCCGGCGACCGCCAAGGAGGTGTCGGCCCGGTCCCGAGGCCCGGTCGCCGGCAGGTTGCGGCTGCACCTGTCCATGGGACCGGTGGTCGGGGCGGACGCCTTCCAGATCAGCACATGGAAGGTCCAGGCGCCGCGGTTGTCGCCGGGGCCGGGGTCGTTCACGCCGAAGGAGAACCTGGCCGGGGCGTTGTCCTGGAAGACCGTGCACCGGTTGAACGCCGTCGCCTGCTGCCCGTCGCTCGTCCAGCCTGCGGGGTTGTTGTTGAAGCGCAGCACGGCCGAGTACTGGGCCAGGCCGGGGTAGGGCCACCCCTGCGGCGCGACCTGCCCGTTGCCGTCGGGGCCGACGGTCCCGCCCTCCCAGCTGTCGGGGTCCACGCGTGAACTCAGGTCCGGAACGATCTGGAACACGTCACCCGGGTCGATGATGTTGCCCGGGTCGCGGCCCACGGGAACCCCGCCGCCGCCGTTGCCCCAGACGATCAGATGGGGGATGTCGTGGTTGGCGATCTGGCCCCCGGCGCACCGGCGCATCGCGTCGGCGGGGCCGGCGTGGGCGGGGGCCGCCGTCATCACCGTCAGCGTGGTCGTGAAGAGCAGCGCGGCTCCCGCCAGGCGTGCGCCGAGACGGGCCGTTCCTCGCTTCATACGGGCTCCTTTCGTACGGGACGCCCTCACTGTCCCGCCGGTCAGCCATGCCGATGAATACGAAGAAGTGCGTACTTCTC
This sequence comes from Nonomuraea sp. NPDC049607, assembly GCF_040675375.1. NCBI lineage: Bacteria > Bacillati > Actinomycetota > Actinomycetes > Streptosporangiales > Streptosporangiaceae > Nonomuraea > Nonomuraea sp. NPDC049607. The sequence continues at coordinate 161,518 of NZ_JBFAOV010000014.1, read as the reverse complement.
ATTCGTTGTGCCAGATGGTAATCGTTCATGCACAATGCGTCCATGACGTCTTTGTTCAGGGGGGACGGCCGACGCATTCACGACCTGGCGATGGACATCCTCACCACGAGGGAGCCGGTCCGGGTCTGGCCCCTGCTGATGGAACGGCTGACGAAGGACCTGCCCGGAGACCTGGCCGTCCTCATCGACCTGGACTGGGCGGCGGGCACCGGGCACGCGCTGACCGGTTCGCCCGACTGGCTGCACCAGGCGCCGCTGGACGCCCTCATCCGTTCCCACATGCGCGCGCACCCTCTGCTGCGCCACTACGCCCGCACCGGGGACCGCACGCCGCTGGCCATGGACGACGTCGCCGACGGCCGCTGGTGGAACAGCGAGGCCTACCGCGCCGGCCGGGCGGCGATCGGCATCGACCGCCAGCTTGCCCTGCCATTGGACTCGCCGCCCGGCCAGGTCCGCGGCGTCATCATGAGCCGCGACGGCACCGGCTACAGCGAACGGGACCTCGAATACGCCGGGCTCGCGCGTTCGCTCCTCGACACGGTCGAGGCGCACGAGAGGGCCGTCTTCCGCCTGCCCGCGCTCGCCGACCCGGCCGAGTACCGGATCACCCTGCGGGAGATGGCGGTCCTGGCGCTGCTGAACGAAGGGCTGACCGCGTACGCCATCGGCCGCCGGCTCACCATCAAGGAGGCGACGGTGAACAAGCACAAGGAGAACCTCTATCGCAAGCTCGGCGTGCACGACCGGGTGAGTGCGCTGCGCAAGGCCCGCTCGCTCGACCTCCTCCCGCCGGACGCCTGAGGGGGCACTCGCCCGTCAGCAGGAGGCGCGATCACCGTCGTGCCGTCCCACTGGGTTCCGGAGCCCGGGACGAGGGGCCGGAGAGGCTGCTTCCACGCACGTTCTCCGTCCGGGGAAGCAGCCCCGTCGGGTCAGTCGGTCGGGTGGTCCGTCGCGGGGTTCTCGTCGAGGCGCCGGCACTCCCCGAAGACGGCGAACGCCTCGGCGGCGGCCGGCAGCGAGGCGATGACGAGACGGCGTGCGTGCCGCAGCTCGATCCTTCCTCCTACTTGGTTCCCCAGCCGGGCGAATGGCAGGCCGGACCGTTCGGGCCGGTGGTGCACGGCTGGCTACCGGTCGCGTGGGCCGGCAGGGATACTGCCCCCACGAAGGCGGCGGCCAGCAGTGCGGCGGTGAGTGCGGGACGAAGACGGGTCAACATGGACTCCTGCGGTGAGGTCGCGGCGTACGCGAGGTGCGGGTCCTGCATCTGCGGCGGCCACCGGATGCCCCGATGATCTCCGAGGCCGCACTGCCGATTGTCGACCGGTCACCAGGGGCCGGGCTCCTCCCACAGGGCGGTCATCGCGGCCAGAGGGAGGACCCGGCCCCCGCCGGACGGAGGACGGCCCTCGCTCGCACCACTCCCGGCGAGCCCCTCACCGCGACCGGAGGCGGGCCCGCCCGGCTCCGGCCGCCTCCGCGGCGGCGACTCCGGCGCCCCGTCGAGGAGTGACCGCACGACCGGCAGCGTGTAGCGCCGGCTGTGCTCCCCGTGGGCGAAGGCCAGCGCGGCGGCCCGCTCCGCCTCGTCGAGGATCTCCCGGAGGATCTCGGCGGACGTGCCGCGCGCGCACTGCTCGGCCGCGAGCCGGGTGGCGAGCACCTCCAGCGAGCCGCGCACGTCGTAGAGCTCGTTCACGTCGCGCACCGTCAGCGAGGCGACCACCGCGCCGCGGCGGGGCACTCGACGACGAACGCTGGCTGCGCGGGCATCCGGATCTCACCGCCGCCGAGGCGCTGGAGGTCGTCCGGCCGACGCGGGCGTACGAGGCTCGGGCGGCCGCCGGGTCGGCGCCGGGCCTGCGGCGGCTCAGGGCGCCCGTCACCCCGGGCGAGCCACTCGAATTCATCAGGGAGAGCGCGCGTCGCCTGCGCGAGCTCGTCGCGGCCCTCCCGCCGTCACCCACAGAGAGCGAAGCACGCACATGAGCGACACCCTGGACGAGATGACCGCCACGTACCCCACCCTGAGCCTGCGCGAGCGCGACCGCCGCTGGGCCTCGATCCGGGCGCTGCGAGGCCGCCTGCGCGGCGTTCGTCGGCCAGGCGCGCGAGGGCGCGAACGAGCACGAGATCGCCGCCGCCTCCTTCCAGGCGGTCATCGCCGGTGGCGGCTGGATGCGCTGGCCGTTCATGCTGGAGCGCGCGGGACGGTCCGGCTTCGCCTGGAACATCCCCGAATGGTTTGGCATGGGCGGCGCCCCGCACGTGCTCCGGCGTGGCGACACCATCGCGGCGGAGATCTTCGCGTTCTACGGGGGCATGGAGTCGCAGCAGCAGATCGACGTGTGCGTCGGCGAGCCCGACGCGCTGCTGCGGGAGCTGGAGGAGGTCTGCCGGGAGTCCTACGAGGTGGACCCGGCGCTGTCGCACCTGGAGAGACTGCCGGGCGGCATGGGACTCGACGGCGACTTCGAGATCACCGAGGGCCACGCCTTCGCGTTCGAGCCCAACGCGCTGCGGGACGGCAAGCGCGTGTGCATCGGCGGCACCGTGCTGCTGACGGCGTCCGGCCCGGAGGAGCTCAACACCATCCCGAACCGGCTGAACGTGGTCGACTGACAGCGCCGGAGCGTCCGGCCTCGATTCGGAGGCCGGACGCCGCCGGTCCTGTCGCGTCAAGGACGCAGGGCGGGCACGAGCCGCCAGTCACGCTGGAACACCAGGTTGTGCAGGTCGGCGGTGGCGATCGCCCGCAGGACGGGGACCAGCTCCGCCGCCTGCCCGGCGTCGGTGACGTTGAGCGGCCACTCCCCCACGGTGGCTCCCCGCAGGTGCGGGTGGTGGAAACCGGCGCCGTAGTGGGCGATCAGCGTGATCGGCGCGACGGCCGCCGCCCGCTGCTCCGGCCACGACAACGACCAGGTGGCGAAGCTGCCGCCCGCGGCGTCGTCCTGCGCGCCGGTGGCCTCGACGGTGCCGGAGCCCAGCAGGAGGTGCCGGTCGAACTCGGCCAGCACCTGCCGCGCGGGCGCGTCGAGGAGGGTGACGGCCTGCCGGAAGGCGTCCTGCTTGCCCTGCCGGGTGGCGTGCCCGGCGTGGGTGCCGTCGCGCAGGTCGGCGAAGTGGCGGACGAGAGCCTCAAGCGGGGCGGGCGGAACGTCGAGCTTCATCGGAGGTCCTTTCGCCGGTCGGACGGGGTGAGCCCGCGCAGGGCACGGGCGAGCAGAGGGAGAAGGGGACGGTCGGGGCGCAGCACGTCGCCGTGGACGGCCCCCGGCGGGCGCAGGAGCCGTACCGGGACGCCGTCCTCGCGCAGCCGGTGCGCGTACGCCTCGACGTCGTCGTGCACGGGGTCCTCGCGCCCGACGGCGAGGACGGCGGGCGCGACCCCGGCCAGGGTGGGCGCCTCCCAGTGCGTCGCGTACAGGCGGGTGCCGTCGGCGTCGCGGACGGCGGCCGGCCGGTCGCCGCGCCAGGCGCGCCAGGCCCGGCGCAGCGGCTCCGCCTGCGGGAACGCGGCGGGCGACCGGTGGTAGGACGGGCCCGCGCAGTCGGGATCGAACGGCGGGTAGGCCAGCACCTGCGCGGCCAGCGGCAGGCCGCGGTCCCGGGCGGCCAGGGCGGCGCCGGCGGCGAGCGTGCCGCCCGCGCTGTCGCCGCCCACCGCGAGCGGCATCCCGGCCGCCTGGCGGTGGGCCCAGCCGAGGGCGGAGAGCACGTCCCGCACGGCGTCGGGGTGGCGGTGACGCGGCGCGAGCCGGTAGTCGACGCTGATCACCGACCAGCCGGACCGTTCGGCGAGAGCCTCGGTGGCGTGGTGCCACGCGGCGGCCGAGCCGCGCTGCCAGCTGCCTCCATGCGCCCAGACCAGCAGCCCGGCGGGCGGACGGCCCTGCAGCAGATGGACCCGGACCGGCACGGGAGGCGAGCCGGGCAGGACGAGCCTCGACCAGGACGACTCCCGGAGCTCGGCGCGGACGACCGGGCCGCTGCCGCCGGCGGCGTCGGTCACGGGGGCCGCCGGGCCGGTGAGCTGAAGATCCATGATGTGCTCCGTGACGACAGGGGAAGGGCGGGTCAGGCGTGCGCGCGGTCGCGCCGGCCGCGCAGGAAGAGCGCCGCGACGAGCACGCCGAGCAGGACGAGGGCGGCGTTGACCGCGATCGCGACGGTGACGCCGTCCAGGACGGCCGCGCCGGTCACGGCCCCGGCCGTCACGGCGGTGACGATCGCGGACATGATCGGGGTGCCCATGGTGATGCCGATCTGCTGGGACATCGAGGCCAGCCCGGTGGCCAGGCCCTGCTCGCGGTCGGGCAGGCCGGTGGTGGCGGTGACCATGAAGCCGACGATGACCAGCATGTTGCCCACGCCGCCCAGGAAGGTGGCCGGCAGCAGCAGCCCCATCGAGGCCGAGGTGCCGCCGAGGAGCAGCAGGGCGGCGGTGCTGACCGCCTGCAACAGCCCGCCGCCGACCAGCACGGTCACGGTCGAGGTACGGCTGATCGCCCTCGGGGCGAGCAGGCCGCCGGCCACGGTGCCCAGACCGAGCACGCCGAAGGACAGCCCGGCGGCCAGGGCGGTGAAGCCGAGGGTCTTCTGCAGGTAGAGCGTGAGCAGGTACACCAGGGACGTCTCGGTGACGAAGGCGAGCAGGCCGATCAGGTTGCCCCAGGCCACGGTCGGCTTGCGCATGACGTGCAGCGGCACGAGGGGCTGGGCGGAGCGGCGTTCGACCAGGTAGAACAGGCCGAGCAGGACGGCGCCGGCCAGCAGCCCGGTCAGGGCCAGGGGGTGGGTCCAGCCGCGCTCGCCGGCCTGCGTCAGGCCGTAGACGACGCCGAGCAGCCCGAGGGTCACGCTGAGCGCGCCGGGCAGGTCGATCCGGGGACGTTCGGCGGGCCGGGACTCGGCGATGACGGCGGGCGCGACGAGGAGCACGGCGAGGGCGACGGGCACGTTGATGAAGAACGCCCAGCGCCAGGAGAGCAGGTCGGTCAGGACGCCGCCGAGCACGGCCCCCGCGGTGAACCCGGCGGACATGAGGGCTCCGTTGAGGCCCAGCGCCTTCTGTCGCAGCGGCCCTTCAGGGAAGGACGTGGTGAGCAGGGCGAGCCCGGCCGGGGTGGCGGCGGCGGTCGCGAGGCCCTGGGCGATCCGGGCCGCGATGAGGATCTCGGGGGTGGGGGCGAGCCCGCCGGCCAGCGAGGCCGCGCCGAGGAGCGCCAGGCTGCCGAGGAAGATGCGCTTGCGGCCGATCAGGTCACCGATGCGGCCGAAGAAGAGGGTGAAGCCGGCCGCGCTGAGGGCGAAGGCGGTGGCGATCCACTGGAGGCCGCCCAGGGAGAAGCCGAGGTCGTCGCCGATGGCGGGCAGGGCCACGTTCAGGATCGAGAAGTCGACGGCCAGCATGAACTGGGCGACCAGGAGCACCGCGAGGACGAGGCGCAGGCGGCCGGTCAGGTGTCGTGGCGGTGTCTGCCGGGCGGATGCCGGCAGGGGTGTGGTGGTGGTCATGGCAGGGCTTTCTCTCGGGCGCGCCGGTCGGCACGCCGCCGTAAACGGTTCCGTGGTTCCGTTAAGATGAGAGGAGAGTAGCACCACAATCCGCGTTAAGGGAACTGTGGTGCCGATAAGAGGTCTGCGAGAAGGAGTGCGTCATGGCCGCCGTTCCACCGCCCGGTGCCGTCCGTCCTGGTGGGCGTACCGCCCGGGTCCGCGAGGCCGTCCTCCAGGCCGCCGGCGACACGCTGGCCGAGAAGGGCTTCTCCGGGCTCGACCTCGGCGACATCGCCCGCCTGGCGGACGTCGGGAAGACCACCGTCTACCGGCGCTGGGGCACGCCCGGCGCGCTCGCCGCCGACCTGCTCAAGGACATGGCCGAAACCTCACTCCCCCGCGCCCGCAACGGCAGCGTGGCGGAGGACCTGCGCGACAACGCCCGGCTGGTCGTCAAGACCCTCACCGACCCCCGCCAGGGGCGCCTGTTCAAGGCGCTGATCGCCGCCTCGCTCTGCGACGAGGAGGCCGCGCGGGCGTTGCACCGCTTCTACGCCGTCCGCATCGAGGAGTGGTCCGGGTGCGTCACCGACGCGATCGGGCGCGGCGAACTGCCGTCCGGCGCCGACCCGCGCCGGGTGATCGCCGCTGTCTCCGCGCCCCTGTACTACGCCCTGCTCAACACCGGGGAGGCCCTCGACGAGGCCGCCGCCGACCGGGCCGCCGCGGCGGCGCTGGCGGCGGCCCGCGCCGGAGCCCTCTGACCCGCGGCGGCTGCGCCCCTCCCGCGCCCGGCCCGGTCAGAAAGGAACGCGCCTCAGCGCGGGGCGGCGAGGACGCAGAAGTCGTTGCCCTCCGGGTCGGCGAGGACGATCCACGGGACGTCGCCCTGGCCGACGTCCGCGGGCGTCGCGCCGAGCGCCCGCAGCCGGGCCACCTCGGCCGCCTGGTCGTCGCCGCGGTACGGCAGCAGGTCGAGGTGGATCCGGTTCCACACGGTCTTCTCACCGGGCGTCGTGCGCAGGAACTCCAGGTACGGCCCGACCCCCTGGGGTGAGCGCAGCCGCGCGTGGTCGTCGGTCACCTCGTGCACGGTCCAGGCGGCCGCCTCGCCCCAGAACCGGGCCATGGCCCGCGGGTCCGCGCAGTCGACCACCACCGCGGCGATCGGGCCGGTGTCCCGGTAGATCTCCCGGGGCTCCAGCACGCAGAACACGTTGCCCTCCGGATCGGCCAGAACCGTCCACGGGACGTCGCCCTGGCCGACGTCGGCGGGCCGCGCGCCCAGCTCCTTCAGGCGCGCGACCAGCTCCGCCTGATGGGCCTCGGAGGTGGTGGCGAGGTCGAGGTGCAGGCGGTACCGCACCGTCTCGGGGTCGGGGACGGCGACGAGGTCGACGCAGACGGCGGCCGGGTCGGGCCAGGAGAAGCCCACGGGTTCCACGTTGGTCACACCGGGGCCCTCGCTGGAGAGTCCCCAGCCGAGCGCCTGCGCCCAGAACCGGCCGAGCGCCGCGTCGTCCCGAGCCTTGACATTCACCTGAACAAGCCGCAACCCCATGCGGCTCACCCTATGCCCGACGACTCAACCCGGATGAACCACGGCAACCCGGGACGCGCGGGTCGCGACGACGGCGGCCGCCGTGGCCATGAACACGCAGAGCGGCGTGTAGAGGAACAGGTTCAGCCAGTAGAACGGGGTCGCGGTGTCCGCCCCGATGCCGAGGATCCAGACCAGGCCGGCCACCGCGCGCACCAGGGTCCCGGCGGCGACGGCTCCCGTGACCAGACGGGCGGGCAGACCGCCCCGGCCCCGGGAGCAGGCGAGCACCGCCGCCGCCCCGGTGCCGAGCACGACGACGAGCGGCACCAGGACGCGGGCGGTGAAGGGCACCTCGAAGTTCAGCACCGCCAGGGAGAGTGATCCGACGTCCCGGGCGGGCCAGGTCCGGCCGGTCAGCCAGTACAGGTGGGCGGTGGCGTCGGCGAGCAGGACGGAGGCGGTCAGGGCGCCGAGGCGTGAGGTCTTCATTCCCGGCAAGAGTCGGCGAATCCGGCAATGGTTCCATGGAACCTTTCGCGCCTCGCCCGCCTCTGGATGGACATGAGCTGGCCTGTTTCCGACCTGGACCCCGTACGGCGCCTGCGCGCGCTGGCCGCGGCCATCCCCGGGGCGTCCGTCGCCGAACGCGTCATCCCCGCACCCCTCGCGACGGTCTGGGCCGTCGTCAGCGACCTGGAGAAGGAGTTCGGCGCCTTCGAGCCCGACATGCGGCACATCACCGTCGAGCCCGCGCGTCCGGACGGCCGCCTCGTGGCCAGGGCCCGCAGCCGGTACGGCATGCGCGCCCGGTTCGACGTCGATTTGCGGCCGGGCTGGTGCTGGATGCAGAGCCGGTTCCTGCTCGTCGGTGTCGCCGCGACGGCCGTGCCGGAGGGGACCCTGGTCGCGCAGACGGGCGGGGTCCGCGTCCCGGGCCGCGCCGCGCTGCTGCCCTGGGGTGTGCGGTCGGCCGGGGAAAGGGCGCTGGCCAGGCTCGCGGCCCGGGTCGCCGGGAACCGGTCATGACGGCCGCCCTGGTGGCCGCCGCCCAGCGGGGCGACACGATGGCCATGAACGACCTGCTCGCCGAGCTGACGCCGTACCTGGGCCGGATCTGCGGGCCCATCGCGCTGGACAGCGGGCCCGACGCCGTCCAGGAGGCCCTCATCGCGATCTTCCGGCATCTGCGCGACCTGCGTGAACCCGAGGCCCTGCTCGGCTGGGCCCGGGCGATCGCCGTGCGGGAGGCCGTCAGGATCGCCCGGCGCGACGGCCGCGCCAGTCCTGCGGAGCTGGCCGAACTGCCCTCGCCGCACGACGTCGAACGCGCCGTGGACGTCCGGGACGTCCTGGAGCGCCTGTCGCCGGAGCACCGGGCGGTGCTGGTGCTGCGCGACCTGGAGGGGGTGCCGGAGGAGGTCGCGGCGCGGATGTTGCGGGTCCCCTCAGGGACGGTCAAGTCGCGGCTGCATCGGGCGCGGTCGAGCTTCCGCCGGGCCTGGCAGGGCTGAGCTCGACGCGCCGCCGGGATCGGGGGGCGGGCGCCACCGGTCACGGCCGTCCGCGGAACACCGTGTCACCGGGGCTTCTGGACGTCGAGCACCGTGTCACCGGGGCTTCTGGACGCGGAACGCCGTGTCACCGGGGCTTCCGGATGTGGAACTCGTTGTCGTCCGGGTCGAACATCAGGAGCCGGCCGCCGTCGTCCTCGCCGGAGGCGCGCTTCGCCCCGAGCGCGATCAGGCGGTCGACCTCCGCCTCCCAGTCGGCGTCGGCGGGCAGCGCCAGCTCGAACGACAGCCGGTTCGTGCCCGTCTTCGGCGCCACGGGAGGGCCGCCCCAGGTGAGCTTCGTGCCGCCGTCCGGCGACTGGATCGCGGTCTCCTGGTCCTGGTCCCAGACCAGCGGCCAGTCCAGCGCCGCGCTCCAGAAGTAGCCGACCTCCTGGGTGCCGTCGCCGGCCAGCGCTCCGATGACGCCGGTGCCGGCGAGGAACCTGTTGCCCGCCTCGATGACGCAGAACTCGTTGCCGTCCGGATCGGCGAGCACGACATGCCCCTCTTCCGGGAGCTGGCCCACGTCGATGTGCTTCCCGCCGAGTTCCAGGGCCCGGGCCACCGTCCGCTGCTGGTGCTCCGGGGAGGTGCTCGTCAGGTCGAAGTGCGCCCGGTTCTGGCCGATCTTCGGCTCTTGACTGGGCAGGAATCGCACGCGGAACCCGGCGGGGTCGGGAGGCAGGATCGCGCTGTCACCGTCAGGACCGTCGGCCTGCTCCCATCCCAGCAGCCCGGACCAGAACCTCGCCAGATCCGCGGGACGGGTCGCGTTGAAGCAGATCGCGAACAGGTGACTGGTCATGCCGCACGCACCTCCTGATCCGCCGACGGCGCCGCGCCCTCGGCGCGCACAGCCTAGGCGGGGCCGTGCGGCACCGCATCCGAGTTTCCGGCGAGCCCCTTTACAATGTAGATCATTTGCTGCGCCGACAGGCCGTCCCCGTGCCGGGCGGGGTTCCTACCGCCAAAGTTGACGATCTTCTCAACCCATGGGCTGACGCCACCGTCATGCCGCGGGTCCTACCGTCTTGGCAGCTCTCGGCATCGCCGTGTCCCGGGCCGTCCCGGGGTCCCGTCATGCCTCCGATCAGGGCCGCAACCGAGGAGCACCCGTGAGAAGACGTTGGAACGCGGCACTCGCGAGCGTGCTCGCGTTGTGCTTTCTGACCGTTCCGTCCAGGGCCGACGCCGGTCCGGCCGGGCGGGCCGCGCCCGAGCCGGGGCCGCACGTGACCGAGACCGAGGCGGCGGCCGAGGCCGCGCGCGGCGGCCGGCCCGTCGAGGTGCTCGGGCTGCGCGGCGAGGCCCGCGAGGTGTACGCCCAGCCGGACGGCGGCTTCGTCGCGACCGAGCACCTGTTCCCCGTCCGCACGCTCAAGGACGGCGCCTGGGTGCCGGTCGACACCACCCTGGTCAAGGCGGACGACGGCTCGGTACGCCCGGTGGCCTCGCCTGTGGGCGTACGGCTGTCGGGCGGCGGCGACGACGCGATGCTGGCGATGACCAGGGCGGGCCGGACCATGTCGCTCACCTGGCCGGGGACGCTGCCCGCGCCCGAGCTCCAGGGCGACACGGCGCTGTACCGCGGCGTGCTCGGCCCGGACGTGGACCTGCGCGTGCAGGTGACCGCGAGGGGCGCCTCGCACGTCCTGGTCGTCAGGACCCCGGCCGCGGCCCGCGATCCCCGGCTGCGGCGGCTGCGGTTCGGGCTGGTCACGCCCGGCCTGCGGGTGTCGGCCGACGCGCGGGGCCGCCAGTCGGTGACCGACGCGGCCGGCGGCGGCGAGCTGTTCACGGCCGCGCCGCCGCGCATGTGGGACTCCAGCGCTCCCGCCGGGCTGCTGGCCAGGTCCGGAGCGGTCGACGACGGCCTGCGCGCCGCCTCGGCCACCGCGCCGGGCGACACCTCCAAGGTGGCCGTGATGCCCGCCGCCACCGGTGACGGCGCGCTGACCCTCACGCCGGACCAGGGCATGCTCACCTCGCCCGGAACGGTCTTCCCGGTCTACATCGACCCGGTGTGGTACTCCCCCGGCGAATCGGCCAACCTCATGGTCTCCAGCGGCGGATGGGAGGACTACGGGTTCAAGGAGGAGGGCATGGGCCGCTGCCCGATCAGCCTGCCGCCCGCGGGCGCGTACTGCGGCAGCTCGTTCGTCAAGCGGCTGTTCTACCGGATGCCGACCAGCCGGTTCTCCGGCAAGCAGATCATCTCGGCGGAGTTCTCCGTCAAGGAGACGTTCGCGCCCTCCTGCGACGGCCGTTCGGTGCACATCTACCGGGCCACCGGGTTCGGCACCACGTCCACCTGGAACTCCACGAAGGACAACTGGGCCGACTACCTGACCTACCGGGACGTGGCCAAGGGCCGTACCGGCTGCCCGGCGGGCGACGTGGTGTTCAACGTGCTGAGCGCGGTCAAGGCCGCCGCGTCGAAGGGCTGGTCGGCCACCACGTTCGGGCTGCGGGCCGGCCACGAGGACGACGAGTACGGCTGGAAGCGCTTCGACGGCGACGCCGTCCTGCGCGTGTACTACAACACCCCGCCCCCGCAGCCGAAGATGAGCCAGCTCCGTTCCAGTCCCGGCGGCCCGTGCGCGGTGTACGGCAAGCCCACGGCGGTCAACCGCATCCCGATGATCTACGCGGACAACCTGACCGACGCCGACAACAGCGGCACCGAGGGCGAGAAGCTGAGCGCCGAGTTCGCGGTGGTGTGGACGGACGCGCAGGGCGTGGAGAAGAACTGGCACACGACGACGCCGAAGAAGCAGTCGGCCGCCGGCTCGAAGAAGTCGTCGTTCTCGGTGCAGATCCCGTCCGGGCTGATCCCGGTCGGCGCCGGGTTCAGCTACATGGTGCGCACCTACGACGGCGCGGCGTGGAGCCCGTGGAGCTGGGCGGGCTCGGCGACCGCCTGCTACCTGCGCTACGACCCGACCGCGCCGCGCACGCCGCAGGTCAGCTCGTCGGAGTACCCGGCGCTCAACCCCGACGACCCCGACGCGGTCGCCCGCGACGGCGTCGGCCGGTACGGCGGCTTCTCCCTCGCCTTCGACCCCGAGGTCGTCAAGTTCGCCTACGCGCTCAACACCACGCCGGACCCCGCCTCGGCCCAGGCGCGTACCGCCAACCCGCAGGTCGTCCGGCAGGCGCCCACCAGAGCGGGGATCAACACCCTGTACGTGACCGTGTGGGACGCCGCCGGCAACTTCTCCATCGGCGACCACAGCTTCTGGGTCAGCGAGGGCGCGCCCGAGCAGGTCAGGCTCAAGCTCGACGAACCGGCGGGCGCGACCGCGCTGACCGGTGAGACGCCGGGCGTGGCGGCGCTGACCGGGGCCGGCGCGACGCTCGGCGCCGAGGGCCGGACCGGCCGCGGCCTGCGGTTCGACGGCCTGGGCGGCGGTTACGCGGCGACCTCCGTCCCGCTGGTGCGCACCCGTGAGGGCTTCACGGTCTCGGCGTGGGTGCGGCTGCGCAGGAACGACGGCTACTACAACGTGCTGGCGCAGGACGCGATCACCCAGAGCGGGTTCCAGCTCGGCGTGGACCCGGCCCCCAACGGCTGGGTGTTCAAGACGCCGGCCGGCGACGTGCGCGGCGGCAGCGGCCCGTGGACCAGGGCCGGCGCGCCCGTCCTGCCCGAGCTGGACACCTGGACCCACCTGACGGGCGTCTACGACGCCACGGCCAAGGTGCTGCGCCTGTACGTCAACGGCACCCGGGTCGCCGAGACCCCGGTGACGTCGGTGCTGGATGCCCAGGGCGCCTTCCAGCTCGGCCGCAGCCTGTACGACGGCGGCTACGCCAACTGGTGGCCGGGCGACGTGGACGAGGTCGCCGTGCTGCGCAGGGCCGTGTCCGACGAGGAGGCCGCGGGCCTGGCGGCCGGGACCGTGCCGCAGGGCGCGGCGGCGGTGTGGCGGATGGAGGAGCCGGCCGGCGGCTCGCGCGTCTACGGCGAGAGCGCCCCGCCGACGGCGGCGGCGTCCGGCCTGACCCTGGGCGTGCCCGGCCAGGTCGGCACGGCCGCCCAGTTCAACGGCTCCACCGGCTACGCGGCCACGGCCGGCCCGGTCGTGGACACCGGCGGCACGTACTCCGTCTCGGCGTGGGTGCGGCTGCCCGCCACGCTGCCCGCCAAGGACGTCACCATGGTCAGCCAGGACGGGATCACCCAGAGCGGCTTCTACCTGAAATACCGGGCGAGCACCAACAAGTGGGGCTTCATGGTCACCGCGGCCGACGCGACGTCCCCCACCACGGCGACGGTCTACTCGGCCGCCGCGGCGGTCCCCGGCCAGTGGACGCACCTGGTCGCCGTGCACGACGCGGTCTCCAGGAAGCTGCGCCTGCTCGTCAACGGCGTCGACAGCGGCAGCGTGGACATGGCCGAGCCCTGGCGCTCCACCGGCGGCCTGCAACTCGGCCGGGCCAGGTGGAACGGCGTGATGGGCGACTACTGGCCGGGCGCGCTCGACGACGTGCGGCTGTTCGACCGGGTCGTCTCGGCCGAGGAGGCCAGGACGTTGTTCACCGTCAAGTCCGACGTGTCCGGACGCTGGCGGGTCAACCAGGCATCCGGGACGCCGCCGGTCAGCGCGGACTCCGCGCCGGCCGCGGCCGGGCACCCGCTGACGCTGTCGGGCGGCGCGCGGATCGTGACCGACCCGGGGCTGAGCGTCGTCACGCCGCCGTCCGGGCAGGTGGCGGGGGCGCTCGACCTGCCGGGCGGCGACGGCGACTACGCCTCGGCGTCCGGGGCCGTGGTGGACACCGCCGCGAGCTTCACCGTGGCGGCCTGGGCGCAGACGGCGGGCGTGCCGGCCAGGTCGATGACCGTGCTGAGCCTGGGCGGCGCCGCCAACAGCGCGATCACCGTCCGCTTCGACGCCGCCAAGGGCCGCTACGTCCTGGACGTCCCGAACAAGGACGGCACGGGCGCCAGCGTGGCGACGGTCGAGCACTCCTCCTTCCACCAGAGCGGGTTCGGCGACTGGGACCACCTGGCCGTGGTCTTCGACGGCTTCGACAGCCGGGTCTCGCTCTACGTCAACGGCGTGCTGGAGGCCGCGGCGGAGGCGCCGACGGTCTCCTACCGGGAGGGCACCCGCGTCTTCGCCCCGATCTCCTCGCTGCAACTGGGCCGGGCCAGGAGCGGCGGCGCGTACCCGGCGGGACAGAACTGGGCCGGCCAGATCGACGACGTGTGGGTGCTGCGCGGCGCGGCGACCGACGACGAGGTCGCCTACCTGGCCAATCCGACCGAGATCGACGAGCTGTGAGGGAGGGCGCCGTGACGAGGTCAAGGCGTGCCGTCGGCATCACGACGGCGTTGACGCTGGCGGCGGGCCTGCTGGCCGCCTTACCGGCCGCCCCGGCGGCCGCGGACCGGGCCGCCGCCCCCAAGGACCCGGACAGGGTCGTGGCGGGCGGGCCGGTCAAGGCCAGGCCGCGCGTCCTGGACGCGTCGGTCGCCCGTCCCGCGCCGCCTCCGGTGGTGCGCTGGCCCGAAGCGGGCGTGGTGGAGGGCTCCCCCCAGGCGTCCCCGGGACTGTCCGCGGGGGCGTCCCGGGACGCCGGGGGGAAGGGTCCGCTGCGGATCTCCGGTGCGGCGCGGGCGCGGGTGCTCGACCGCGCGGCCGTGGCGGGGACCGGGCTGGACGGCGTGGTCTTCGCGCTGGAGCAGCCCGCCGGCGACACCGTGGACGTGCGGCTCGACTACTCGGGCTTCGCCGCCGCCTACGGCGGTGACTACGGCTCCCGGCTGCGCCTGGTCGGCCTGCCCGCGTGCGCCCTGACCACGCCGGGCCGGGACGAATGCCGCACGATCCGGCCGCTGACGGCCGTCAACGACACGGCGGCCGCCACGCTGAGCGCCCAGGTGCCCGCCGCCGAGACCGTGCTGGCGGCCACCGCGCAGAGCGGCGGCGAGAAGGGCGACTACAAGGCGACCTCGCTGGCCGCCTCCGACACCTGGCAGGTGGGCGCCCAGTCGGGCGACTTCACCTGGTCGTACCCGATGCGGATGCCGCCGGTGCCGGGCGGGCTGACGCCGTCGGTGGCGCTGTCCTACAGCTCCGCCTCGATCGACGGCCGCACCTCCAACGGCAACAGCCAGCCGTCGTGGGTGGGCGACGGCTTCGAGCTGTGGCCCGGCTACATCGAGCGCCGCTACAACTCCTGCGAGGACGACAAGGCGCCCAAGAACACCACCTGGAACATCTACCCCGGCGACCTGTGCTGGGGGTACGACAACGCCACGCTGAGCCTGAACGGCAAGGGCGGCGAGCTGATCCCGGCCGGCGACGGCACCTGGCGCACCAAGGGCGACGACGGCACCCGCGTCGAACGGCTGACCGGCTCGGGAACCGCCAACGGCGACGACGACGGCGAGTACTGGAAGGTCACCACGACCGACGGCACCCAGTACTTCTTCGGCCTCAACACGCTGGCCGCCGGCAAGCCGCAGACGAAGTCGGCCTGGACGGTCCCGGTGTTCGGCGACGACGACGGCGAGCCGTGCCACAAGTCCGACTTCAAGGACTCCTGGTGCCAGCAGGCCTGGCGGTGGAACCTGGACAAGGTGGTCGACACCGACGGCAACGCGGTCGTCTACTTCTACGAGCAGGAACGCAACCACTACGGCCGCAACCTCAAGGCCGAGGACGAGACCCCGTACGTGCGCGGCGGCCACCTGCGTTACGCCGAGTACGGCCTGCGCGCCGGCGACCTGTTCCCCACGCCGGCCCCGGCGCGGGTGGAGTTCACCACCGCCGAGCGGTGCATGCGCGAGACGGCCTCCGACTGCGCCGAGGCGGAGATCAAGGATCATCCGGACTACTGGCAGGACGTGCCCTGGGACCTGCACTGCGACGAGGGTCAGAAGTGCGAGGAGGACCACGGCACCGGCTCGCCCACGTTCTGGTCGCGCAAGCGGCTGGTCAAGGTGACGACGAAGGTGGCCAAGGCCGACGGCAGCGGCCACCGCGCGGTGGACTCCTGGACGCTCCAGCATGCCTGGGGCATGGCCGACGTCGACCGCCAGCTGCTGCTGACCTCGGTCGTGCACACCGGGCACGCGGGGGTCGCGCCGGTGACCCTGCCGCCGGTGTCGTTCGTGTACACGCAGCTGCCCAACCGCGTCGACAAGCTCGGCGACGACCTCGGGCCGTTCGTGAAGAACCGGCTGGGCACGATCTACAACGAGTACGGGGGCGTGCTCGACGTCAACTACTCGGCCGCCGACTGCACCACGTCCGACCTGCCGTCGCCGCAGACGAACCGGCGCCGCTGCTTCCCCGTCTACTGGATGAAGACCAGCGGCGTGGACGACCATCCGACGCTGGACTGGTTCCACAAGTACGTGGTGACGCAGACCGTGCAGACCGACCTGACCGGCGGCGCGCCCGACCAGGTCACCGCCTACGACTACTCGATCGGCCGGCCCGCCTGGCACTTCGACGACGACGACGGGCTGACGCCGGAGAAGTACAAGACGTGGTCGCAGTGGCACGGCTACGACAAGGTGCGCGTCATCTCGGGCGCGACCGGCCCGAACCCCGGC
Source organism: Nonomuraea sp. NPDC049607 (assembly GCF_040675375.1). NCBI lineage: Bacteria > Bacillati > Actinomycetota > Actinomycetes > Streptosporangiales > Streptosporangiaceae > Nonomuraea > Nonomuraea sp. NPDC049607. The sequence continues at coordinate 145,341 of NZ_JBFAOV010000014.1, read as the reverse complement.
CAGGTGGACCACTGGTACTTCCAGGGCATGGACGGCGACCGGCTCGGCCCGGACGGCGGCCGCAAGGACGTCGACGTCTCCGACGGCGAGGGCGGCTCCTCCCCCGACAGCGAGGCGTTGCAGGGCTTCGAGGTGCGGAAGGTCACCTACGACCGGGCCGGCGGCACGCCGGTGGAGAAGGTCGTCACCTCGCCCTGGTACCAGCGGACGGCGAGCCGTACGCGCTCGTGGGGGACGGTCTCGGCCTACCTGTCGGCCCCGAGGACCACGCGGACGCTCACCGCGCTGGACGGCGGCCGCTGGCGGGAGTCGAAGACCGCCAACCTGTCCTTCGACGAGGTGACCGGCCGGGTGCTGCAGGTCGACGACCAGGGCGACGTGGCGCTGGACACCGACGACGTGTGCACCACCACGACGATGGCGGCGCGCAACACCGGCGCGTGGCTGGTCGACGCGGTCGCCGAGGAGCTGAAGGTGGCCAGGCGCTGCGGCGCGGCCGTGGACTACACCAAGGACCTGGTCTCGGCCACGCGCACCGCCTACGACGGCGGCGCGTACCGCCAGGCCCCGAGCAAGGGACGGGCGACCTCGGCGGACAAGGCGTCGGCCGGCGGCACCACGGCGGCGGCCCTGGCGTACGTCTCCGACACCAGGACCTCCCACGACGCCTACGGCAGGCCGACCACCGTCGTCAAGATCGACCACACCTCCTCCCCGGCCGTCGAGCGGCCGACCACCACCGTGTACACCGACACGCAGGGCCTGAACACCCGCACCGCCGAGACCGGCCCGCCGGCCACGCCGGGCGTCCCCGGCTCGGCCATGACCACCGCCAAGGACCTCGACCCCGCGTGGGGCAGCGCCGTCACGACCACCGACGCGGGCGGCAAGACGGTCACGATGGCGTACGACGCGCTGGGCCGGCTGGTCAAGGTCTGGACGCCCGCCCGCGGCACCGGCCAGGTGCCCGACCGCGAGTACGCCTACCGGGTGGCCGCCGGCCAGATCACCGCCGTCACCACGAAGAAGCTCGACCAGGACGGCGGCCAGGAGACGTCGGTCTCGCTGCTGGACGGCTGGCTGCGCGCCCGCCAGACCCAGGACGCCGGCCCCGGCGGCGGCCGGCTCGTCTCCGACACCTTCTACAACGCCCAGGGCGCCGTGGACCGCACCTACGCCCCCTACTTCGCCGACGGGCCGCCCGCGCCCGCGCTGTTCGGCGTGGCCCAGACCGGCCAGGTCGAGACCCAGACCGTGTACACCTACGACGGCCGCAACCGCAAGACCGCCGAGATCCTGCGGGCCGGCAACAGCGACACCGGCGAGCTGTGGCGCACGACCTTCGCCTACGGCGGCGACTGGTCGCGGGTGACGCCACCCTCGGGCGGGGTGGTCACCACGACCGTCACCGACGCCCGCGGCAGGCGTTCGGAGCTGCGCCGCCACCGCCCGGACGGCGGCTACGACTCGACGTTCTACACCTACACCGGCGGTGACCGGCCGGCCGAGGTCAAGGGGCCGGGCGGGCACGTGTGGCGCTACACCTACGACGTGCGGGGCCGCAAGACGAGCGAGCTGGACCCGGACAAGGGGCTGACCACGTTCGCCTACGACGACCTCGACCGGCTCGTGCAGTCGGTGGACGCCCGGGGCCAGAAGCTGACGCTGACCCTCGACGGCCTGGGGCGCAAGACCGCCCAGTACGACGGCGCCGGCGTCAAGCTGGCCGAGTGGACGTACGACACCGTGCGCAAGGGCCAGCAGGCCAGTTCCACGCGCTGGTCGGGCGGCGCCGCCTACACCAAGAAGGTGGACTTCTACGACAACCTGAACCGGCCGACGCGGACGACCGTGCTGGTGCCCGCCGCCGAGGGCGCGCTGGCCCCGGTGGGCGGATACACCTTCTCGACGGTCTACAACCCCGACGGCACGCTGCAGTCCACCGGCAGCCCGGCCGCGGGCGGCCTGCCCGCCGAGGTGATCGCCGCCTCCTACGACGAGCTGGGGCGCCCGCTGACCGCCTCCAGCAACCTGTCGTCGTACGTGGTCGGCACCGACTACAGCAGGACGGGCAAGCTGCTCGCCCAGCGGCTGGACACCGGCGCCGACGGCAAGCAGGTGGACTTCACCTACTCCTACGAGTTCGGCAGCCAGCGGCTGCGCACCCTGACCACCGTCCACGAGGGCGCGGCGGGGGTGGACCGCAGCGAGACCTACGGCTACGACGACGCGGGCAACGTCACGCAGATCGCCGACGCCTCCAGGGACGGCGCCGACAACCAGTGCTTCCGCTACGACCACCTGGCCCGCCTGACCGAGGCGTGGGCGCAGGGCTCCGGCGGGTGCGCGGCCGACCCGGCCGCCGCCGTCCTGGGCGGGCCCGCCCCCTACCACGACGCCTACACCTACGACGCGGCGGGCGACCGTACGGGCGAGACCCGCTACGACGCGGCCAACCAGCCGTCGGCCACCCGCGCCTACACCTACGCGGGCGACGACGGCGCCGCGGCGGGGCTCAAGGGGCACCAGCTCGGCGCGGTCACCCAGACCGGACCGGGGGCCCGCGCCGAGAGCTACGCCTACGACGCGGCCGGCAACACCACCACGCGCCGGATCGGGACCTCCGCCCAGACCCTCACCTGGGACGCCGAGGGCGAGCTGGCCAAGGTGTCCGACCCTGGCAAGGGCGAGACCTCCTTCGTCTACGACGCCGACGGCGGCCGGCTGCTGCGCCGCGACCCCGGCGGGACCACGCTGTACCTGGACGGCATGGAGGTGCGGCTGAACAAGGGCGCCACGGCCACGGTGGCCACCCGCTACTACACGCAGGGCGACCAGGTGGTGGCGGTCAGGAGCACGACCGGCGTGACGTTCCTGGCCGCCGACCGGCACGGCACCGGCGAGGTGGCCATCGACGCCAGGACCGGCGCGGTCGTCAAGCGCCGCCTGACGCCGTTCGGGCAGCCGCGCGGGAGCGCCGCGGCGGGCTGGCCGGGCGACAAGGGCTTCGTCGGCGGCACCGTGGACGTCAGCACCGGCCTGACCCACCTCGGCGCCCGCGAGTACGACCCGGACACCGGCCGCTTCATCTCGGTGGACCCGGTGTTCAACGCCGACAACCCGGCGCAGCTCAACGGCTACGGCTACGCCGAGAGCAACCCGGCGACCAACAGCGACCCCTCGGGCGAGTGCAGCCCGGAGGGCGGCTGCGCCACCAACCCCTGCCACCCGACGGGCGGCTTCTGCGGCGGTTTCGACGGCTGCGGCGGCACGTGCCCCCACCACCCCGACGTCTCCGGCGGCGGCAACTACGTCCCCCGCTCCCCCGGCGAGCCCGAGCACGGCGGCTACCGGACGTGGAAGAGGACGCTCAAGCGGGTGCTGAAGATGATGAAGGTGCTGACCGAGTACGACGCCCTGACCGCGGGGGCCTGCGTGGCGGCCTGGACGCTGACCTGCGACACCTGGAGCCACTACCGCGGCAAGAGCGGCAAGGACTTCATCGTGGATCCGTACCAGATCTACTCCGACAACGAGGGCATCGGGAAACGGGTGGACCAGGTCATGCGGAGCATGGCGAAGAAGGCCATCGCCAAGTGCCGCGCGGCGACCTGCGAGCTGACGTTCGACTCCTTCTGGAAGAGCGCCCACGTCAGCGGGAAGGACAAGGACACCTACTACACGCTCGGCGGCAGCATGTTCCGCGCGGACGGCAAATTCCTCATCGAGAACGGCGACAACCCCAAGAAGCGCGTCATCACCGCGCAGTACACGCTGCGCATGCACAAGGACTGGAACTTCGACCCCAACGACGCGGCGTCCGTCCCGATCCTGAACCGCAAGGCGAACTTCCGGGGCTTCTACGAGATGCACCTGCTGGGCTACGCCCGTGAGTTCGTCCTGCGGGGCAGCACGTCCATGAACCAATCCTGGCATCAGTAGCGGGCGGGACTGCAACTTCCGCGGCAGTCGATGTCCACCCCCGGTTTGATGCGCCGGGGGTGGCGCCGGGGTTAGCGTGACGGGTGCCCTTCACCCCCTCGTCCCTTCTCCGGCGGGTGGTCGCGGTCCACCCGCTGCTGCTCGACGGCGCGGCGGCCCTCACGCTGGTCGTCGGCACCTGGCTGTGGGAGGTGTTCGAGCCGGGCCGGGGCCGGCCCGGCGACGGCCTGTCGATGGGCCTGACCCTGCTGGTCAACGCGCCGCTGGCGCTGCGCAGGGTGGCGCCGGTGCCGGTGCTGCTGGTGTCGGTGGGCGCGTCGCTGGTCTACCACGTGCTCGGCTACCACCACGGGCTCAACAGCATCGGCCCGCTGGTGGCCCTCTACTCCGTCGCCGCGCACCGGTCGTGGGCCTGGTGCGCGGCCGGCTCGGTGCTGGTCGTCACCGAGTGGACGTACGCCTCGGGGCAGCAGCCCGGCCTGGCGACGTGGTCGGCGCTGGCGCAGTCGGTCCTGGTGGCGGCGTGCGGGGTGGGCGCGGGGGCCAGCGTACGGCTGCTGTCGGAGCGCACCGCGCAGCTGGCCGACCTCGCCGCGCAGCTCCGCGCCGAGCAGGGGGCCGCCGCCCGGCGGGCCGTCACCCGCGAGCGGGTGCGCATCGCCCGCGAGCTGCACGACGTCGTCGCCCACCACATGTCGGTCATCTCCGTACAGGCCGGGCTGGGGCGTTACGTCGCGCTGAGCGACCCGGCCACCGCCCACGCCACGCTGGGCGTCATCGCCGACACCAGCCACGAGGCGCTGACCGAGATGCGCCGGCTGCTGTCGATCCTGCGCATCGAGGCCCACGACGACGACGAGGGCCTCTACGCCACCGCGCCGGGCCTGCTGGCCCTCGATCCGCTGGTCGAACGCATGCGCGCGGCGGGCGTCGGCACCGAGCTCACCGTCGAGGGCCGCGCCCGGCCGCTGCCGCCCGGCCTCGACCTGTGCGCGTACCGCATCGTCCAGGAGTCGCTGACGAACGTCCTCAAGCACGCCGACCCCGGCCGGGTCGAGATCCGCATCGGCTACGGTCCGGCCACGCTGACGTTGCGTGTCAGCAACGACGGCGCCGCCGTCGAGGCCGGGGGCCGGGGTTCCGGCGGCCACGGGTTGATCGGCATGACTGAACGTGTCAGGCTCTACCAGGGTTCGATCACCGCCGGGCCGCTGCCCGAGGGCGGGTTCGAGGTGCTGGCGACCTTCCCGCTCCCCACACCCGGTGAGGGCGATCGGCCGCCGTGACGACCGTGAGGCAGGTGCGAGATCAAGGTTCTCGTGGTCGACGACCAGGTGCTCATCCGCGCCGGTCTGGCCGCGCTCCTGCGGGCCGCGGGCCTGGAGGTGGTGGGCGAGGCCGCCGACGGCGAGGAGGCCGTGCGCCTGGCCGCCACGCTCAGGCCCGACGTGATCCTCATGGACATCAGGATGCCGGGCATCAACGGCCTGACCGCGACCGAGCGCATCCTGGCCGCCGCGCACGACCCGCCGCCCAAGGTGCTCATCCTGACCACGTTCGACCTCGACGAGTACGTCTACAACGCGCTGCGCCTGGGCGCCGGCGGCTTCCTGCTCAAGGACACGCCGCCCGAACGCCTGATCGCCGCCATCCGCACGGTCGCGGCGGGCGACATCCTGCTGGCCCCGGCCGCGACCAGGCGCCTGATCGAGGCGTTCACCGAACCGCCCGCCCCGCTGCCCTCCCCCTCCCTCGACCGGCTCACCGGGCGCGAGACGGAGGTGCTGCGGCTGGTCGGGCACGCATTATCGAACAAGGAGATCGCCGAACGGCTGTCGGTGAGCGAGGGAACGGTCAAGACGCACCTCAACCGGCTGATGGCCAAGCTGGGGCTGAGCAGCCGCGCGCAGGTGGTCGTGGTGTCGTACGACTCCGGCCTCGTCCGTCCCGGACAGTCCGCGCCCCGCCGGACGACCCCCGAGGCCCAGGGGCCGGCGGATCGCACGGACGGCCGGTAGGTTGCGGACCGCGACAGGACGCGCCGCCGGTCTTGCGGCCGAGGCCGGGGTTGTGGACCCTTGGACGGTGGCCGACAGCGTCGACGCGGTGTGCGATCACCCGTACCGAAGTTCCTGGATCCACCGCATGGCCAGACCGAGCCCGGTGGTGTCCGCGTCCACCGACGCGATCCCGAGGAAGGATCGCCTGGAGTGGTGGGCGCACCTCGCCGCGCACGAGGTCGTGCCCACCGCGCTGTCCAGCGAGCACGCCGACGACTTCCACGGCCGGGTGCAGTCCATCGACCTGTCGCAGGTGCGGGTGGGCGACTTCACGATGTCGCCGCTGAAGGGCCGGCGCACCCCGGCCCACATCAGCCGGCACGATCCCGAGGGCTACGAGCTCTTCCTGCTGCACGGCAACGCCAACCGGCTGCGGCAGCGGGGCAACGAATCCCTGTTACAGGCCGGCGACATGTCCTTGTTCGACACCTCCTCGCCGTACGTGACCGAGTTCCTCGACGGTGACCGGCCGACCCGGGTGACGCTCCTGTTCCTGCCGCGCGAGGCGCTGCCGCTGACCCGCGGCCAGCTGGAGCCGTTGCTGGCCACCAGGCTCCGGGCGGCCACCGGCTCAGGGGCGCTGCTGGCCCGCTACCTCACCGGCCTGCTCGAACACGCGAGCGGCTGCCACCCCGCCGAGCTGCCCCGCCTCGGCACCATCGGCGTCGACCTGGCCGCCGCCTTCCTGGCCGGACGCCTCGACGCCGGCCGCCAGCTGCCGGCCGAGAGCCGGCACCGGATGCTGGCCGCGCGGATCGACGCCTTCATCGACCAGCATCTCGGCGATCCCGACCTGGGGCCGTCGAGCATCGCCGCGCACCACCACATCTCCGTACGCACCCTGCACGCGCTGTTCGAGCAGCGGCACGAGACCGTCGGCGCCACCGTTCGCCGGCGCCGGCTCGAACGTTGTCACGCCGACCTGGCCGACCCGCGGCTGCGGGACCTTCCGATCGGCGAGATCGGCATGCGCTGGGGCTTCAGGAACGGCGCCGAGTTCAGCCGCGCGTTCCGCACCGCCTACGACCTCAGCCCGCGGGACCACCGCCGCCGGTCGCTGGCGGGCCACGACGACCACGACGACCACGACGGCCGGCCCGCCGGGGAAGCTCAGCGGTCGGCGAGCTCGCGGTAGGTGTCCCGGACGACCATCAGGCGGTCGCGGCGGAACCGGGGAGGCTCGGCGGCGCGCACCTCCCGCCCGCGGGCGGACCAGAAGGCCTCCGCGGGGACGTCGTCCTGCCCCTCGGGGATGAACTTGAGCACCTCGTCCATGGCCGAACGAGCCATGGAGAGCGCCCGGCGAGCGTCCTCCGGATCGTCGGGGACGTTACCGGCCGTGAGGTCGGCCAGCCACATCCACTCCCCGGCGTCGAGCAGCTCGGACGGCTCCGCGCCGCCGAACGTCGGCCAGCCGACCGGCATGACCTCGCGCCTGGGCAGTGAGAACAGGTACTCCCGCGCCGCGCCGCAGTCGTCGCAGGCACCCGACCAGCACGTGGCCAGCGAGCCTTCGACGCTGACCACGCCGCTGTCCCACTCGGTCTCCACCGAGCCGCACCGGCAGGGATTCAGGTCGAGGTACACGAGAGCCTCGTCGCGGGTGCGGGCAATCGGCCGATCCGTCACACGGGCAACCTACAGGGAACGCGGATCAACCCACTAGGGTGTCGCCATGCAGGCACCGACCGCGTTCGAGGAGCGGCTCAAGGAGGCGCACGACCGGCAGGACCTGTCCACCTGTCTCGCGCTGCTGCGGTACGCCGACTTCGCCTGCCCGGTCGGCGACGCCGCCGCCAGAGGTGACGAGCAGGTCGCCTGGCCGACGTTCGCGAGGGCCGATCGTGTGTGGGTGGCGGTGTACACGTCGGAGGAGGCGATGTCGGAGGCCACGGGTGGCGCCGTCCGGCACTGCCGGGTGCTGTCGCTGGTCGAGCTCGCGGCGGGCTGGCCCGACCCCCGCTGGGGGCTGGCGGTCAACCCGGGGCTCGAACCGTCGTTCCTGCTGGAGCCGGGCACGGTCGCGCGGCTGGCGGTGCCCACGCTGGAGCAGGACCTGGTGGCCGAGCCCGGCCACGGCGTCCCGATCGTGCAGAAGCTGCTGGAGGTGGCGCAGATCCAGGAGTTGCTGGACAGCGAACGGCCGCGCGTGTCCGGCTACTGCCACCACGCGCTCGACGTCGAGCACATCGCGACTCCGTCCGTGCTCGCCGACGCGCTGCTCCAGGACGACGCCCTCACCGCCGAGGGCGCGGTCAACCTGCTGCGCTGGCCGGCGGTCGGGGTGGAGCTCTACCGCACCCCGTACGGCGGGGTCGACGAGAGGGGCCGGACGGCGATGGCCGGCTGGGTGGTCGAGGAGCCGCCGTTCGTCGGCACGGGCCTGGTGCCGAACCCCGCCGAGACCATCAGGGAGTACAAGATCGACGGCATCGGCCTGCCGCACGGCGCCGAGATCGTGGAGCTGGCCGCCGACGGCAGGGAACGCACACAGGCGCGGTACGACGCCGACCGCTGCCGGTGGCTGATGGTGGAGGACGAATGAACCCCGGCTCCTACCGCGTCCGCTGGGCGGGCGCCGACCACGAGGCGTCGCCGGACCTCGTCGACGGCGTGCTCTTCATGCGTCTGTACGCCCCGGAGCCCGCCGACGGCTTCGAGGAGGTGGCGCCTGGCCGGTACGTACGCGCGGTCCCGGCGGCCGACTGCGCGGCGATCTGGCACCTGACCGTCGTCTGCGAGTGGCGTGGCGCCCCCTTCCTGGTCCGCGCGGCGCGCGAGGCGGAGTTGCTCATCGAGTACCTGGGCGCGAACGCGCCGCACGCCGCGGAGCTCGGCCTGGAACGCGTCGAGCGCGGAGTGCACCGTGCCTGGGTGATGCGGGACGAGGTGTCGGCGCTCAGTGAGAAGGCTGTGGCACTTGTCGGCATCTGATGAACAACAAGGCTGTTGATCTCTTTCAGGCCAGATGATGTTGTTGTTATATTCACCCCAGTTAGGGGGTGGGCCTGATGGAAGACGCGGACGTGGTGGGCCTCCAGGCCTACGCCGACGAGTTACGCGAGACCTTCATGCGCATGCAACGCGAGGCGAGCGATCTCAACGCCAAGGCCCAGGCCATCCGGGTCACCGAGAAGTCCGGCGACGGGCTCGTCTCGGCCACGGTGAGCGTCCGCGGCGAGCTGATCAGGCTCGATCTCGACCCCCGGCTGTACCGCCGGCCCAACGCCAGGGGGCTGGCCGACTCGATCACCGACACCATCCGGCGGGCCACCGCCAAGGCCCTGGAGGAGCTGGTCGAGCTCTTCGAGCCCGTGGTGCCGCCCGAGCAGTTGCGCGCCCATCTGGAGGGCGACCTGGAGGCCGTGCTCGATCAGTTCTCCGGCCCGCTGCCGGGAGAGAGACGCCGCCGATGAGCGCCGACGACCGGGCGGACGTGCACATCCGCGAACCGATCAGCAACAGCCTGAACCAGTGGGACGCCATGGCGACCGACCTGAGCACCGCCTGGCCGGCCATCGCGGCGCGGATCCGGGCGTTGAACGCCGCCCACCCCCAGGGCGGCGGGCCGGACGGCCTGTCCTTCAGCAAGCAGTACCTGGCGGGCGGGGGCCCCGAGAGATTCCTGCGCGACACCGATGACCTGATCAAGGAGATCTCCGGCTCCGGGCCGCTGCTGCGCGCGACGGTCTCCAACACCCTCACCACCGAGCAGGCGATCGACGTGGGCCTGTCGAACGCCTACCGAAAAGCATGATGGCGGGCAAGGGCGACGTCACCACCGCGACCGACGAGGCCCGGAAGCCGGCGGGCGGCACCGGCGCGTTCGACGGCGGGATCGCCACCAAGGACGTGGAGCCCGTCTGGCAGACGGAGGCGCTGCCCGGCTGGGTGGTCCACCACCTGGTCCCCCTGCTGACGGCGGGCCAGAGCTGGCCGGAGGGCAGCGAGAGCAAGCTCTGGGAGTTACGCGTCGAGTACGTCAAGCTGATGAACCTGCTCATCAGCACCCTGGACCCGACCTCCGCCACGGTCCAGACCCTGAACGGCAGCCTCCAGTCGCCCGCCAAGCCGGCCATCTTCAAGCGGCTCGCCAAGCTCTACGACGACAAGGCCGGCGTGGTCGCCAAGGCCCAGGAGTCCTTCTCCTACGCGAAGATGGTCGACAACTTCGCCCGCGAGACCCAGTACACCAAGCTGTCGATCAACGTCGCCTTCTGGATCGCGGTGATCGCCGCGTTCGTCGCCCTGATCGCCGCGGGCTTCTTCCCGCTGGCCAGCCTCATGCTGCGCAGCGTGGGCGCGGCGGGCGGGTCCAGGATCGCCCTGATCATGGAACGGCTGGCGCTGGTGGCGGCCAGGTCGGGCCCGGTCGCCGCGAGCGGCCAGATCTCCAAGCTCGCCGGAGCCGGCGCGGGCCGCTTCTTCAACGCGGCGCTGGCGGCCGAGCTGTTCGAGGAGATCTCCGAAGAGCTCGTCATCGACCTCACCACCCAGTACCAGCAGATCAGGATGGGCACCCGCGACTCGCTGGACTGGAAGAAGGTCAAGGCGGCGGCGATCGGCGCGGGCGCCGGCGCGATCGCGGGCACCAAGCTCGGCGATCCGATGTCGCGCTTCGCCAACGACCTGCCCGGCATCTCGCGGCTGAACCGGATCGCGGGCGACAACCGCGGCGTCGGCAACGCGTTCCTGCGCTTCCCCGGACGCGCGCTGAACACCGGCCTGAACAACATGGTCGCCTCGCCCGCCGGCAGCATCGTCGCCAACTACGCCGTCTACGACCAGTTCGCGCTGCCGGGCGCGGAGGGGTTCTACGGCGGCTTCCTCGGTGGCGCGGGACGTACGAACACCCTCAGCCCGACCAACCTGGAGGTCCTGCACGCGGCCGTCACCCCGGTGACCTCGCTGAGCGGCGTGTTCAACGAGGCGATGGCGGCCCAGCGGAACGCGTCCACCATCACGACGGCTCCCGGCCTCGGGGACCTCTCCTCCGTCCCCGCCCCTCAGACCGGTTCGCCCGACGCCGGCGGGAGCCCGGTGTTGCCGCAGGGCGACCTCTCCGGCGGGGGCAGGCGGGACCGTACGAGCACGGTCACCGAACCGGCGGCGCCCCAGCAGCCCGCACCCAAGGCGGCCCGAGCCGTCCAGACGCCGGACGCCGCCCCGGACACGCCGCAGGCCCCCCGCCCCCAGCACACCGGCGACACCAAACCCCGCCAGGACGCCCCCACCCCTCAAGTTCAATCCCAACCGCAGGCCCAGCCGCAGGACCAGCAGGACCGATCGCAGGACCCGCGCCCAGACGCGCGACCGGTGTCCCAGCCGGCCGCGCAGGACGCCTCCCCCGCCGCCGATCAGCAGGCCGCGCCCACGACGGACCAGGCGCCCGCCGAAACGCCGCACACCTCCCCCGGCTCGGACACCGCCGCCTCCCAGACGCCGGCCACCACCCCGGACACGACCACCACCCCGGACACGGCCCCCGCTCCGGACACGACCACCACCCCGGACACGACGCCCGCTCCGGACACGACCACCACCCCGGACACGACGCCCGCTCCGGACACGACCACCACCCCGGACACGACGCCCGCTCCCGACCGGACCAGCGGCACCCCTGACACGTCCGGCGCCCCGGCCGAGAACACCACCCAGGACAGCACCGGCACCCCGGAGACCGCGCGGACCGGGGGCCCGCAGAGCGTCGGGGAGCCCCGTACCGGCGAACCCGCTCCGGCCCCGCAGGACACCGGCACCCTCACCACGGCCGAGACGGCGGCCGCCCCCGGCCCCACCCTGCAGACCCAGGCTGACCCCACCCCGGCACCCGCCCAGCAGCCCGCCACCCCCGGCCCCGCCCTGGTCACCAGGCTGATCGGCGCCGTCCGCCGTACCAGGGACGCCCATGCCCTCGTGAGCGGGCGTCCCGTCAAGCGCACCAGGTTCGTCGCGAACGGCCGCGAAAGGGGCGTGCCGGCGCTCACGGTGGCGGAGGCCAGGGCGGCGTTCGAGGTCGAGGTCCTCGCCTCCGACCTCGGACCCGAGGTCACCGGCATGCGCTGGACCGCCGCCGACACGCTCGTGGTCGAGGTCACCGGTCTCCCCGACCAGCGGTTCACCTTCACGGTGGGCCGCGTCACCCGCAGCCGGCTGGGCCGGACCGTGCTGTACGCGAACGGCGAGAACAGGGTGCGGCTGGCACCTGGCGTGGCCCCCGACCAGGTGGCCAGGCTGATCCTGCACGAGATCGCCGACACGTTGCACGCCAGGAACCAGCCGCGCCAGGGCCTGATGCGCCGCCTGATCACCCAGCCGAACGAGCGCGACGAGTGCCTCACCGCCCGCCGTCGCGAGCTGGTGTTCCTGACCCGCCGGATCGGCGAGACGAGCGGCATCGAACGGTCCGTCATGGAGGCGGAGCGGGACGCCGTACGCAGGATTCTGGAGGCCCACGGCGAGTTGGAAGTGGGTGAGTCGCGACCGGCGCCGGCCCGTCAGTCGACGAACGACCTGATCGACCTGCTGACCCGCCACGACCAGGCCGTCGCCCAGCTCGAACAGGATCTCGACCAGGTGCTGGCGCAGCAGATCGACCGGCTCCTGCGCGTGGAGTCCGACCTCCGGCTCCTGGCGATGACGGTCACCGACATGGGCACCTCCTCGCTGCTGACGGCGGCGTCCCAGGCGAGGGCCGCGTACGAGAGCGCCCAGTCGCTCGTGCACACCGCGGGCGCTCCCGGCAGGAAGGGCACCGAGTTCGTCAGGGCGCTGCACGCGGCCCACCAGCTCCGCCTGCGGTACGAGGAGCAGGCCGACCCGGCCGTCCTCGTTCCCGCGCTGCCCCAGGCCGCCGAACCGGACGTGCTCGGCGCCCACATCGCCGCGCTGCGGGCGGCCGCCGACGAGCTCACCAACCCGGCGCGACGTTCACCGGGCACGGCGGCGGAACGCCAGAGCGCGGCCGACTCGGCCGTACGGGCCGCCGAGACGTACCAGTTGCTCCTCGACGAGACGGTTCAGGCGCGGCGCATCCTGATCGCCCCGCCGCACGAGCTCGCCTCGCAGCTGCTCCGCCTGGGCGCCACCCACGAGGGGTACTACCGTAAGCTCACGACGCCGGACCTGCTGACGAACACGCGCGACGCCCAGGCCATCGACGCCACGCTCGGCGACCTCCTCCAGCGCGTGTCGGACCGGCGGGCCGCCGCCACGGCGCTGCGTACCACCATCGAGGGGTTCGACGGGGTCGTCAGAGCGCAGCGCGCGGCGGTGCGCGCCTACAACGAGGCGGCGAGCGCGCCGTACGTGCTCGCCGCGGAGGCGCTGGCCGCGCGGGACCTGGAGGGCGCACGGAGGTGGCGGGCCATCGCGGCGCAGCTCGCCCGGCTCGGCGCGCTGCACGAGGCGGCCGAAGGCCTGGCGATCGCCGCCCGCGACGCCCACGAGGTGCTCGCCGACATGCTGAAGGGCGTGGCCTCGGGAAAGCCGGTCGACCACGCCGCGCTGAACGCCGCCGCGCGAGCGGCCGCCACGGCCATGGAGGCGTACCAGGATGCGGTAGCCGCGCTGCCGCCCGCGACACCGCCCGCCCTCTCGGTGCCCGAGCCCCCGCCCACCGCGCTGTCGGAGCTGAGGGCGGAGGTCGAAGCGGAGGAGAGGAGGCTGGAGGCCGCCTGGGCGCACAACCTCGAACTCAGCAGCCGTCACTGGCACCATGCCGAAGAGTCCTGGGACCAGGCTCGGGAGGCCTGGAATCACGCTTTCCTGCACGGCCTGAACGAGGACGACGGCGCTCCCGAGCGCGCGCGTCGGCAGGTGCTGGCCGCCGAGCAGGCGGAGTCCGCCGCCAGGTACCACGCGCGGGCAGCCGAGCGGTACGCGGCCGCCGCGATCGCCGCGAACCAGGCACTCGATGCCACCGACGCGACACTGACCGCCCTGAACAGGGTGAACAGGCCGGACAAGCCCAGAACGCTCCAGGTCGAAGTCGCCCTCCAGGAGATGCGGAGCCGATCGGACGCCTACGACTCGGCACACCGGGAGGCACTGCCGCCGCCGCACGCCCTGCTGGCCGCCTACACCGCCGGCCCGATCGCCAACCTGGCCCCGCTGACCGAGCTGGTCAACAAGCTGCTCACGGACCAGGGCCTGTCCGCACGCTTCTCCCAGGAGGAGCTGAGGCGGGCGATCCGCCAGGCCTTCCAGACCGCGCTCGCGCCGGACGGCCTGCTGCTGCGCCTGAACGGGACCGCAGGCGCGGAACTGCGGATCCGGTTGACGCTTGACGACCTCATGGAGGTGGTGAAGCCGGCCGCCTCCCACTCCGAGACCATGCTCGGACAGCTGCCGCAGGGTGGCGGCAGGGCATCCGCCACCGGCCGCCGCTCCAGGGGGTTGACCTTCGACCGGGACATAATGGACCTGGGCCGGCATTGGATGCGGAGTACGCCCTGGGAGACCCTCCACCACATCGCCGACCACGGTGTCCTGAAGCTCAAGTGGAGGCGGGGTGGCACTCACTCCGTCTCCACCTCGGCTCAGGACAACTGGCTGGGCGGCAACGTCGAGGACAATCGCGGCACGGCCACCATGTTCACCGCCAGGGCGAGCTGGAGCGTGGAACTGCGCACCGCGTCCGGCACCCCGGTGACCGCCTCGCCGCCCGCCGGGGAGACCACGCGTCAGAGCCTGTGGCTCTCGCACGCCTATCTCCTCGATCCCAGTGACCAGCCCCTCCAGCTTCCCGAGGCCGACCGGCGGCGCTCCCCCTTCCCTGAGCACGTCGTCGTCAGCATGACCGGCCTGCTCGATATGGCCGAGCGGGTGACCGGGCGGCTGCCGAAGGTCATGCGCAGCCCCGTCGCCCGCGACCAGGTCGTCACGGCGATCACCGAGGACCTGCCCGGCAACCTTGGCACGGCCGTCAACGATCCGGCGGGGCTGCGCCGGACCATCATCGTGAACGGCCGGATCCATGGCGTGATGACGATGCGCACGACCGTGCTCCCCGGGGACACACGTGTCGGCGGCCCCAGCACCAAGCACCACCAGGAACGGCTGCGCGTCGGATCCTCCCACGCGGGCCAGAGCCATTCCGACAGCCACGACACGGCCCTCGGGGGTGCCGTGGGGTGGACCTCGCAGACGGCCGACCAGACCGGTCAGCACCACCCTGCATGGGAAGCCGCCCTCCGCGGCGATGTGGACAGAGCGGCATCCGCGTCCACCGGCGTGACCGGCGTGGCCATCCATCCGAGCGTGCATCGATGGGCGGGTGAGACCCAGGGCTACCTGCTGAACATGGTGCACACGGTGACGATCCAGATGGACGGTCAGGACCCGATCACCCTCGTCTCCGACCCGAGCACCGGACTGTTCCGCATCCCCGAACCGGACGCCTACCGCTACGGCCTGCCGGTCGACCCGGCAGCGGAGATCGGGCGCGACGCGGACGGCAACGTCGTGCTCAGAGGCGATCCCGCCAAGGTCGATCCGCCCGGCAGAATCGGCGCACTGCCCACCTGGTACGGGACGGGCGAGAACCAGACGCGCGGCGCGGGCCCGGCGCTGGTTCAGCGGATCACCGGCATGGACTCGGTCCGGGAACAGGTCGAGAAGTATCTGCGCCGCGAAGGCGTGTTGCCGAAGCTCAAGAACGGCGTCCCCCACTACTCCCTCGACGCCTCGGTCAGGGCGAGCCAGATGGCCAACGAGCAACTGGTCGCCGAGCAGTTCTCCGCCGAACGCCTGGAGACCGGCTACGACCAGGCAGCCCAGGCGGGCCTGATCGTCAACCTGGTCCACCACAGCCCCCTCGGCCCGGCCGAGCACTACACCCTGCGGATCAGCCTGAGACAGGACTTCGACAACGCCGTCTACGAGGGGGTGACCGGCGCCGAGCCGGTGGTGAACCTGGACATCGGCTCCGACACCTACACCTCGTCCCGGAACCTGACCGGGTCGTGGGGAGCGGGATTGGGAAGCGGACTCTCCCTGAAGGACGACCCCGGCCTCGATCTCGGGGGATCCAACCTCTCCGCCGGCCTCGGCCGGAACCGCCAGGTGGAGCTCACGACGGGCAGCACCGTCAACCAGGTGAAACTCCTGGAGGGCACCGGGCAGAGCGCGGTCTTCCGCATCCCGCACGTCGTCCAGGTCGAGCGGCTGACCGGGGCGAAGCCCTGGACCGTGGCGGAGGGACGGGCCGGGGACGCGCGGATCGTGCTCCCCTCCGACCTGCTCCCGCTCGCGCTGTCGTCCGACGGGCACCCGCGTCCGCCGGGGCCGCGGCACCGCACCTCGACGTCGGTGCTCCGGCGGGCGACCGTCGCCCACCTCGACGTCGGCGACATCGCGACGACCGTCGCGGACCTGCTCGACGGTTCGCTCGACCGCGGCTCGCCCGCGTTCCAGCACCTCGCGGCGTTCTTCAACGTACGCAGCCTGGTCAGCCACCCCGAGGTGTTCACCACCGGTCACCGGACAGGGGTGGACCGCCAGACGGCGAAGGGGACGGCGCGGCACCAGCCGGTCCGCCTCCGCCTGACGCAGGGCCAGTCGCGCTTCCTGTCCGCCACCGACATCCTGGTCGGCGACATCAACCTCACCCTCAGTTCCCAGAGCAGCACCACCCGGATCTCCAGACCGCGGGACGTCGGGGGCTCCATGGGAGTGCCGGCGCCCGGTGAGCGGGCGGAGGAGGGGAGCGGCACCACCTCATGGGGGCGTACGACCTCGAACGAGCGGAAGCTCATCTCCGGCCCCGAGCGACTGACCATCGACACGGGCAGGCACTACGCCTTCGTGATGGACGTCGCCGCGAAAGTGACCGTGGGTTCCGGCATCGGCGCGAAGACGGTCACGCGGAACGACGGCACCGCCGTCTACCTGGTCGCCGAACGTGACGCGCTCGACCTGTACGCGAACAGAGAGGTCGAGCTGCCGCTGCACCAGCTCGCCGACGCGGCCGAACGGGTGATGAACGGCGACCTGAAGCTCGGCCGCCGGGTGGCGGTCAGGTTCATCACCCGGTACCTGGAGGACCTGAAAAGCGCGAGGACCGCCCATCCGTCGGGCGTCCCGGGCCTGACCACCCTGCCCGGCGTCCCCCTCAGCCGGGGGCACGACATCGGCAGGGCCCTCGCCGCGCTCCTCGAACTGTTCTCCTCCGAGACGCTGGCCGAGATGATGCCGCCGGGGGTTCCGCCGGGCCGGCCCGGCGAGACGGACGCCGAGACCATCGACCGCATGCTGAGCCGGCCGGAGTTCCACCACCACGTCCAGGCGCAACTGGAGGCGGCCGCCCGGCGGCTGGAGAACGGCGAGGTGGCCGCCGTGCTCGCGCCGCCGTACCAGGACGCCATCGGCATGAGCACCGTCAAGGGCGTCAGCCTCCGTCCGGAGGACCAGCCTGGCGCCGAGGTCGAGCTGCTGGAAGAGATCAAGGAGGCCGTCGAGGCGGTGGCTCCGGGCGCGCTCGCCCGGGACACCGAACTGTGGCGCGCGCTGTCGGCCGACTTCTCCGGCAACAGCTGGCTGGGCAAGATCGACACTCTGCTCGACCCGGACTCCCCGCCCGCCGAGTACACCGTCAGGGGCGACGGGCTCACGGACACCCTTGAGGTCACCGTACGGGCCGTGCTCGGCGATGACGTCCAGTATCGGGGCGAGGTCTCCGACGTGGGGCAGATCCTCCAGCTCTACACCATGCACGAGGAGAACGTCTCCGAGTCCTCGGCGCTGACCGGCACCTTCGGCGGCAAGGACACGGAAGACGACATGGAGTCGGGTTCCACGGGCACCGACCACGGACGCGGCGCCTCGGCCGCGAGCAACCTGCAAGAGACCCGGGTGCAGCGGGCGGCCTCGTTCGAGGGGACCAGGGCGGAGGTGCGCCAGGGCATCAGGCTCGTGGTCGACGTACGGCGGGTGAGGTCCACGTCGCCTGTGGAGGACGCGTCGCTGGTGGCAGAGGTTTCCCGGCAAGTCTCGGGAACCATCGACCGGCTCGTCCCGCCCGGCATGGTCGCGCGCGCGGGCACCGCTCCGCAGCCCGCCGTGGCCGATCCGCGGCCCTTCCCCGTGCCCGAGAACTTCATGGTCGAGAGCACGCGGGTGAAGGACCTCGCCAAGGCCGTCGAACAGCACCTGAAGGCGACGGTGGGCCGCGACCTCTCCCTCCGGGAGTCCCGTGCGCTCGCCCGGATCCTGACGGGCAGCAACCGGAACGTCAACTTCGAGCTCATGACGGCCGAGGACGGGCTCATGGTGCTCGAAGTGCCGCTGGCGCACCGCAGGGTGGCGCGCGTGCACGTCGGAGCGGTCTTGTCCGAACCCGTGACCATCGCCCAGGGTCACAAGGACTTCGAGATCGGGCAGGTCGACCGCAGGCAGTGGGGTACGTCCGCGAGCGCGGACCGTACCCGGTGGTTGCCGGCCGGGTTCTCCGGCGGGAGCAAGGACATAGGGAGGTGGCTCCCGTTCGGCCTCAAGTTCGGCATGGGCGGGAGCTACCGCAGCCAGGGCGTCGACGGCGCGTCGGTCGGCGGCGGCAACCGCAGGGAGACCAGCGTCTTCGAGAAGGCCGACAGCAGTTCGGTCAGGTTCCGGGTCGACTACACCGTACGCGTCGAGGTCTCGCCGGCCCAGAAATCCGGGCAGAGGCCGCCGCAGGGGGCCGTCCGCGTCGCCACGGGCCACGCAGATGTGATCGTCTTCGACGAGGTCATGCGGGAGCTGGCCGAACAGGCCGAGAACCCGCCGCCGGTTGCCGGCCACGGGGCTCCCGGGCCGGTCGCCCCCGCTGCCGCCGCCCTGCCGGGGCCGGTCGGCCCGGAGACCGGGCGGCCCGTTCGTTCGTACGGGGAGCTCAGGCAGGCGCAAGTGGACGCCCGCGATCGGAACGAGAACGTCCTGGTCACGCTCCGGCCTCCGTACGGGCCGCCCCTGACCTACGTCGCCACCCCCGACGGCCGCCTGACGGCGCAGGGGGACGACGGAGGATTCGGGCGGCGCTTCGCCGGACTGCCGTCCTCCCTGATCGCGGTGGCCGAGCAGCACGGCATGGACCTGCTGGCCCTGCACGAGCGCACCACGCCGAGGACGGACACGAACCCCGCCGCCTCCGTCGACCCCGCCGGACGCCCCGAGCGGCAGGCGGAGGCGGATCAGGCCCCCAGCCTCGCCGAGCACCTGAGGAACGAGCTGAGCAGGCGCGGCATCCTGCCGGCCGCGGATCCGGCTGCCTGGCCGGCCAAGAACAAGCCCGACGACGCGGAGAACGGGTCGGGCGGCGCGCCCCGTCACACCCACGCCTCCCCGCTCAACTCCGCGTTCGTCGCCGACGGCCGCCCGGCCGACGAGGGCGACCTCACCGTCGACGAGGCCAGGAAGGCGTTCAACAACGAGCTGCTGCTGGAGGACTTCGGCGGCGTCGCCGGCGCCTGGCGGGTGGTCTGGGACGGCGGCGACACCCTCGTCCTGGACTCCGCCCTGCTCGGACAGGTGCACTTCAAGTTCCGGGTGGGGCCGGTCGAGGGCGGCTACCTGGGCGAGACCACGGCGACGAACACCGGCGAGCGGGACGATGCGCACCTGGTGACCCTGGCTCCCCGCGTCGCCTCCGACCAGGTCGCCCGGCTCGTCCTGCACGAGATCAGCGACGTGCTCCAGTTCCGTACGGCAGGCGAGCACACGCACCCGCACGCGCCGGGAGAGGCCACGCGCGACGAGTGCGTCACCGCCCGCCGCAACGAGCTGCGCTTCCTGGAACGCAAGCAGCGCGAGGCCCTGGCGGCGGGCGACACCGCGGCCGCGGACCGGCTGGCCGTCGAGATCGCCGCGGTGGAGGCCGACCTCGCCGCGCGCACCGGCCCCTCGCACCCCATCGACGCCCTGATCAACTGGACGGAAGAAACCGACACCCAGGAAGCTTCAGACCCCCGAGCCGCCCCGGAGCCGGAGGTCCTGGGCATTCCGAGTGATCCGGAGCTGGCGGCTCTGGGTGTCCGGGGCGAGCCGGAGCCCCTCGGCGCGAACGTCTCCCAGGTGACGCTGGCCGACGGCTCCCCCGCCCTGCTCCTTGAGGAGTCCACCCCCCAGAGCAGGAACCTGACCCTGCTGATGACGCAGCTGGCCCACCGCCTGGGCCTGGTCGGCCCCGCCAGGGC
This sequence comes from Nonomuraea sp. NPDC049607, assembly GCF_040675375.1. Taxonomy (NCBI): domain Bacteria; kingdom Bacillati; phylum Actinomycetota; class Actinomycetes; order Streptosporangiales; family Streptosporangiaceae; genus Nonomuraea; species Nonomuraea sp. NPDC049607. Next base: position 125,168 of record NZ_JBFAOV010000014.1, on the reverse strand, counting down.
GGCCGGCGACCGGCACATCCTGATCGACTGGACACCCACCGCCACCTCCGGCGGCTTCCTCGGCACCCGCGAGGCGGTGCTCGCCGGATACCTCGCCACCCTGGCCGACATCACGCCGCTGGTCACCAGACCGGCCCTCCATGTGCTGCCCAGCACCCGCCCGCTGCTCGACCTGTTCCTGCGCGAGGACGCCTCCGGCCGCCGCGACTGGGTGAGCAACCCGCTGTCCCCCTCGGACGTGCGGGTGCTGGGAGCCATGCTGGAGACCGCGCGCGAGGACTTCGCCCGGATGGGCCTGCAGTCCCACTACGACGAGATCGTGCGACGGCACCAGGGCCTCGCGGGTGGGCCGTTCGCCGGGAACGCGGTCGGCCTGGAGAGCGTGCTGGCCGCCGTGCCGGGGGCCGAGCTGCCCCTCGCCCGTGTGGCGCCGCTCAGTGCCATGGACGAGGGCCCGTCCGCCTCGCTGACGGGCCTGGATCCGGTTGCCGAGGGCCGGGCCATCAACGCGGCTCGACGCCTCCGCGTCAACGTCGAGCAGGCCATCAAGCAGGGCGTCCTGCCGGAGCGGGCGTCGGCACTGGGCGACGTGGTGACGTTCGCCGACGGGTCCCGCGCTCTCAGGATGCCCATCGTCGACGCCCCGGAGGTCCTCGTCCGCGCGCTGGCCAGACAGGCGCTCGGCCTCGCCGGCCCGGCCCTGCACCTCGACGAGGACGGGTACGTGTGGCGTACGTTCGGCAGCGACGCGTTGCGGGCGAGCGTCGCCACGGGCGTCTCCCGCGTGCTCGACGTGCCGGGGTCACACGGGCGGACGACCGAGGTGGTCTTCGGCGACGGCCGGCGGGCCCTGCGCCGCGAGTTCCCGACCCGCGCGGCGGCGGACGAGCACGAGGCCAGGCTGGAGGAGGCGTACGAGGCCGGTGACGGCCTGCCCGGCTCCCATCGGGCCACGCCTTACGTCCTCTACGAAGAGGTCCGGCAGCCGGGGGAACCCACCCCCGAGACGCAGGCCCGCCTGGCCACCCGGGCGCTGTACACCTTCCTCGCCCACGGCGAGCCCTTGGACCACGCGACGCTGCGGCGGCTGCTCGACGTCAACCCGCTGCTCGTCCGGTTCGGTGAGGCCGGCGACTGGGAGTTCCGGGGCGGCGCCCCGGTCCTGGCCCCCGGCGACGTCGCCTGGGTCACCGCCGCCTTCGAGGCGCTGCGTGACACCTTCGGCGCGTTCTCCCTCGGCGACCGGTACGAGCGGTTGCTGAACATGCTGAGCCGGTTCACCGGCTCCGACGACGCGAGGCTGATCCCGCTGGCGTTCTCCGAGGACCGGACGACCGTCGAGTATCGCGTGCCCGCGTGGCGGCCCGCACCGGGAACGGACCCGATCCTGGGCGACCTCCTGCGGAACGATCACCTGGCGCAGGTGAACGCGGAGAACCGGACCGACGTGATCTCCCGGGCCGACGCCGAGCTGGCGGCACGGGCGAGCGCGGAAGGGCACGTGTTCGCCCGGGTTCCCGACGGCCTGATCCCCCAGGGCATCCTCTGTGGGGAAGAGTTCACCGTGGACACCTTGATCGACGGTGTCGACGACGCCGGCCATCTGGCCGAGGGCCCCCACGGCACGCGGGTGACCATCCTGGCGTCCGACTACGTACCGGTCGCGGACGTGTCGGGCAAGCCGCATCACGCGCTGTTCAGGTCCGGCGCCCGGTTCACCGTGACGGCGGTGATGACCGCCGACAACGGTGAGGTCCATTACTTCCTCAAGCAGCACCAGGCCCAGGAACCAACGGGACCGGTGGTCACGCCGACGATCGGGCTCACCGATGAACTGGCCCAGGACGTGGCGAGCCATCTCCGGCGGAACGCGGTCACCTCGACCTCGGCGGGCCTGCGCGTCCGCAGCGGTCTGGACGTCGACGCGGCGAGGCGGCACACGGTGCGGCCCGTCAACGGCGCCTTCGTGGTCGAGGGCCGCTACTCCCAGCGGGGGATGATAGTCGACGACCGGCTTTTGCGGGCCGAGGTGGTCGCGGCGATGCTGCTGTGCTCCCCCGACCTGCCGCAGGACGCCACGATCGTCCTGGCCGGCCCCCATGACGGGACGACGGCCTTCGCGCAGGAGCTCGCCTGGTACACCGGGCGGGTCGTGCTGGCCGCGGACGGAGCCGTGGAGACCACGTCTCTGGGCAACCTCCGTGTCGGGAACGCCGCCGAGCCATCGGCGCAGCTGCGGTTCTTCCTGCCCGCCGACACCTCGGCGGTGGTCGGGGAGCAGCTCAAGGCCTGGCTCGGTCCCAAGCTGGCAGCGATGCCGGAGGATCCGCGGGCCAGTCGGGTGGAGCGCAAGGGAGCCGGCCGTCCCGTCCCGCGTCTGGCGGCCGTCAGGCCCGTCGAGTCGTCCGGCCCGGTGTCCGCGCCACCGCTGAGCGCCCGGCACCGGGAGCTGATCTCCGAGCATCGCCGCGAGGTCAACGCGGGCATCTGGTACCGCGACGAGAACTCCGCGGTCATGCCCACGGCCGATCCACGCCTGCTGCGACGCACCATGAACACCATAGACGTCGCGATCGCCGGTGACGGCACCGGTTTCTTCATAGGCTCCGAACGACTCAGCGCGGCCGACCTGGGCACCATGCTCGCCCACGATCCGCGCGTGCTCGCGCAGCCCGACGCGTGGATACGCATCCTGGGCTGCGAGACGGCCCGCGACCCGGCGGTGCTCCAGGAGCTGGCCGACCTCACCGGCCGGTCGATCCTGGCCGGGAACGAGATCGTCTACATCGGCGCCGACGGGCAGGCTCACACCGCGGCCGTTCAGGGATACGACGCGGACGGGCGGCCGGTCTTCCCGTTCGACGACGACGGCCAGTGGTTGCAGGCCCACCCGTCCAGGAGGGTGACGCCCGCCACGCCCTTCGCCGTCCCGGCACCGCCGCCCGTCCTCGAACGGCGTGGCCTGCCCCAGAGCGTCGTCGACGAAGCGCTCGCGGCCGATCCGCACGAGTGGGAGTTGTTCGGGGAGCAGGGCAAAGACGGCACCGTGGCGCACCTCACCTTGGAGGACGGCACCAAGATCGTACGGAAGCGGACAGGCATCGTCGAAGCCAGGGCCGAGATCCTCGGGTCACTGGTGGGACGACTCATCGGCGCCGACGTCCCCATCGTGGTCGCGCACCCGACGGATCCACGCACGGTCTTCATGGAGTACGTCCACGGCACGCACCCCGCCGAAGGCAGGACGGACACGGACGCCAAGCGCAACGCGATCCTGATCGAACTCCTCGACCTGTTGATCCTCAACAACGACCGGCACCTGAACAACCTCTACGACACGGGCTCCGGTCTGGCCGGCGTCGATACCGGACGCGCCTTCATCGTGCCCCGCGTCGATCGCGGACGCGCCGCCTTGGTGACCGGCACCGACACCAGGTCCGTCCCGGCAGTCGGTAAGACTCTCCGCGGCAATTTCGTCGCGGCCGGACCCGACGACCGTCCCGTATGGGTCGACAACCCACTGAGCCGGCAGGACGTGGACTTCCTCACCGACGTCATGGTGTCGCTGGCTTCCCATTACCGGGAAAGCGGCTTCCTTCCCGCCTACGAAGAGGCGCTCAAGAGGCTGTACCACATCGGGATGCACGCCAAGGGCGAGATCTCGCTGCTGGCGCCGCCGGCACCGGCGCCGGCCCGGGTCCAGAGCCATTTCGGCTGGGACTTCGACGACCACAACGAGGTCGTCGAGGACGTGACCCGGCGGCTGGCGGCCGGCGAGGACGTCGCGTCCGTCGTGCCGTACATGACGCGAGACGCGATGGCCACGGACGTGGCCTTCGGGCTGGAGCTGGAGTTCGCCCACGCGGGCGGGACCATGGACGTCCGGGCCGGCGACGTGCGCCTGATGGCCGCCGAGCTCCACCGGGCGGGGCTCGCCGCGAGCCCGGAGGTGTTCGGTCACCACAAGGCCCCCGACTCGATGAGCGGCCGGCCGTACATGGAGCGGGAGGCGAACCCGCGTCTCATCGCCGGCGAGTTCGTCTCCGGCATCCTCCGGGACACCGAGCGGACGTGGGCGGAGCTGGCCCGGATCACCGAGATCATCAAGTCCCACGGCGGCGAGATCACTCCGGCGACGGGCGGGCACATCCATGTCGGCGCCCCGGGTCTCGGCACCGATGTGAAGGCCATGCACCGGCTGCTCACGCTCTACTACGGCTACGAGGACATCCTGTTCCGGCTCGGGCAGGACCCCAGGGAGCCCTTCGGCATGCACCGGCCCTACCGGCACTGCGAGCCCAACGAGGTCACCGGCGGCACCGAGCGCTCGACGGAAGAGCTCCGCGAGGTCCACCGCCGCCCCTCCGCACTCAACCTGGCCCATGTCATCGGCACGGCCGACGATCACGTGGAGTTCCGCCACAACGACGGGCACCTGGATCCCTCGTTCATCCAGGCACGGATCAAGCTCGTCGCCGCCATCGTGGACTACGCGCGCAACGGCGAGGAGCACCTGCCCGCGCGGGAACAACTGGGCACCCACCTCGAACACGACCGGGACCCGCGACGGGACGCGGCCTCCTTCATCGAGATGGTGAACACCCTGTTCCCCCGCCAGGCCGACAAGGAACAGCTGACCGCCCTGTTCGCGATCACGACATGGCAGCCGGCCTCGGACGACGGACGATGGTGAGCGAGATGAGCGTACGCGTCAGGAACACGTCGGCGGCCGAGGCGCCGCCGCCACCCCCGGCCAGGGCCGACGGCACGCCGTACGCCTACGAGGTCATCGACGGCTGGTGGCGGATCTACGGCGACGAGCCCGCCGAACTGATCACGGAGCTGATCCCCGGCTATGCCGGCACCCTGGAGGACAGGGAACGTTACGCGCTCGCCGCCGCGGCGCGGCTGCAGGCCGGGCTGGCGGCGGCAGGACGGTTCGGCGACTGCACGGACGGAGAGCGTGAGGTGATCCTGACCGACCGCGCGCGGATGCCCCTGGTCGAGCACTGGACCGCGGCCGTGCCGCTCGTGCTCGTCACCACGCTCTGCCCGCCGCCGAGGCCCACCGGGGAGATCGTCTGGATCGACCCCACGGACGACCTCTCCTTGTTGTCGAGTCTCGGGCGGGCGGGGTTCGTCCAGGTGAGCGGCGCATGAGCACGCTCAAGGTGGTCGTCATCGCCTCCGGCACGGTCATCGGCAGGGTGACGCGGGCCGGGGGCCAGGTGGAGTACAGCTCGGCCGACGTCCGGTCGTTGATCGAGGCGATGGCCGCCGCGCGGGAGTGGAGCCCGGCCGAGGCGTTCGACGGGTTGCGCGGCTGGAGCGACGGCTACGTGGAGATCGTTCCGGAGATCTCGGTGGCCAGGGTCTTCGACGGGGTCAGGGACGGCGTGCCGTACTTCCTGCCCGACCGTCCGCGGGTGCGGGACCCGCGGCTGGTCGACTACCTGAGGGCCGGCGCGGCCGTTCTCTCCACGGCGAATCTCGACCTCGATCGGCTCGACCCGGCGCGCGGCGCGGTGGTGCCGCTCAGCTTCCGGACCGACGGCACCTGGGTCTGGACGGACACCGTCACCTACTACCTGGAGGAGCACGGCATCCGGCCGGACGAGGAGCTCTGCGCGCACATCGTGGCACAGGACTTCCGATGTCCGGCGGTGAGCCAGGCCGTCGCCGAACGCACGCTGCGGGAGCTGCGCCGGTCCTCTGCGGGTTAGCCGATTCTGCCGGAGACGGCATCGCCCGGGTCGTTGCCCCAGACGTCGTCGTCCTCGTGCAGCCAGGTGCTGTTCTCCTTGTCCTCCGACTCGTGCGCGCCCCCGCCGGACATCGGCATGAACGGCATGCCGCTGCCGATCGCCGACGCGGACCTGGAGGTGAGCGGAAGGCCGCCCGGACCGGTCAGCAGGTTGCCGCCGACACCGACACCGGTGCCGTTGCCGCTCCCGGTGCCCGTGAACGGGTTGGGGGAGCCACCCTTCGGGACGGACGTGTCCGAGCCCCAGCCGGCCGGGCGCTGGAAGTCCTCCAGGGTGGTCTTCGAACCGGGAACGTCCGGCAGGCCGCCCATGCCCGGGGTCCCGGCGGCGGTGTCCGGGCCGGCGCCGCCGCTCGGGTACGCGCCGGTCCGGTCGACGCCGTCCGGGCCGCTGCCGCCCGAACCCGCGACGCCGGGGTAGGTTCCGTCCGGATCACGGCCGTCCGTGCCGGGAACGTCGGTCCCGGACTCCGGGGAGCCGCCGCCCGTGTCGAGGGTGTCGTCCGGCACGCCGGACGGGCCCGTGTCGTCGGACGTGATGTCGTCGAAGTCGACCTCGTCGGCCCTCGGGTCGCCGCCCGGATCCTTGTAGGGGGTCGGATCGATCTTGTAGTCCTCCTTCTCACCGCCCGGACCTTCGTCGGCAGCGGGGACGGTGGGCGGCTTGAGGTCGGGCACGACCTTGCGGAGGCTGGCCGGCAACTCCTCGAAGACCTTGCGCAGGTCATTGTTGAGCAGCCGCAGGTGCTGACCGGCGAGGTGGTTCTGCGAGCCCAGTTCGAGCCCCTTGTCCATCGTCATGTACACGCCGGGGAAGTCGTCGTCCCAGGTTCTTCCGTCGGATTGGCTCCAGGCGCCGAACTTGTGGTTCACGAAGTTCTGGTGTTCCTTGAGCCGCTTGGCGAGCCCCTCCAGCGGCCCGCTCATCGCCCTGAACTTCGCCGCCAGCTCGCGGATGGTGGCGTGCAGGGTGCGCAGCGACTGCTGCGCCTCCACCGACGAGGCCCCCTCCCAGTACTTGGCCATCTGGGTCGCCCCCGAGACCAGGGTCTCGTTCATCGAGGTGAGCCGGTCCGCAGCCATCCGGTAGGTCGCCGCCGCGGTCTCGAGGGTCTGCGGGGTGAGCTCCGTGATCAGGTCCTTGACCGCCGCCACGCTTTGGTGGGTGTTGACGGAGAAGGACACGCTCCCGGCGGGGCGCATCGCGTGGTCGGCTGTCAGGTCTCCTGCCATCCCATGTCCTTGCTCACCGCGATCGCCGCGTCCGCCCGCTTGTAGTTGCCCGCGCCGGCGTCGATGAGCGCGAACGCGAGCGCCAGCTTCTGGTTGACCTCGTGGTACACCTGGGTCAGCCCCTGGTGGCTCTGCTTCAGGGTCGCGGCGAAGTTCCTGCCGCCGTCCCAGCTCTGGATCCTCTCCAGTGGCTCGGCGAACGTGTTCAGCAGCTGGCCGAGCTGAGCCACGTCAGGACTGGACCCCTGGCCGGCGTTCCTGGGCGACCGTTGTCCGGTCGGGTCGCTGCCGTAAACCTCCGGCAGCTTCTCCCAAAAGGCGTTGGCGACCTTTTCGAGTTCGGTGGAACTGTATTCGACGCCGTCCCTGTCGGCGACCAGACCCGGCCAGCTCTGCTCCAAATGCCAACCATTGTCGGTTGGTGCCATGACAGCCTCCCGCATGTGGTTGATCAAGGAGCCTACTAGTCTCCTCAGCCGTATAAAAGCGTGATATCCACCCTCGTTAAATTTCTTTCGGAACCTGCGTAACATTGTCCGTCATGCAGACCCGAAAGGATCTCTATCAGGCGCACAAACTGATGACCCAGCGCCTGGGACTGGCACTGCTCCAGGGCGAGCCGGACCTGCCCGAGTCCCCCATGCGGCGGTACAACGTGGCGACGTTCGCCGGCATCCTCCTGCTGGTGCTGATCACGGCCGGGTTCGGGATCTGGGGCATGCTCAGCCCCGGCGGCGCCACCAAGCTCAAGGAGGCGGGCCAGCTGCTGGTCGAGGAGGAGACCGGCGCCTCCTACGTCTACAACCAGAGCGACGGCAAGCTCCAGCCGGTGGAGAACTACGTCTCCGCCAGGCTCCTGCTGGACAGCCAGGAGATCAAGGTCCGTACGGTGTCGGCGGAGTCGCTGGCCGGCTTCGCACGGGGGCAGAAGGTCGGCATCTCGGGCGCGCCCGACTCGCTGCCGAAGCCCCAGAAGCTGGTCAGATCTCCCTGGACGGTCTGCGTGGTCGAACAGCAGGACGCGACAGGGGTCCGCCGTCCGTACGTCACGCTGCTGGGCGGGATCGACGTCGGTGGCACGCCGGTGGGCACCGACGCGCTGCTCGTCGACGACGGCCAGCAGAACTGGGTGTTGTGGAACAACTACCGCATGCTGGTCAGGAGCCCGCGCCGGCTCACCGACCAGGCGCCGCGCCGCGTGCCGATCTCCTGGGTGAACTCCATCCCCGCGGGCCCGGACTTCGCCGCGCCGGCGATCGCGCAGCGCGGCAAGCGGGTGCCGGGTCCCGGCGGCTCGCCCGCGCGGGTGGGGCAGGTCTTCACGCCGGCCGCCGTCCCGGGGGTGCCGGAACGCTGGTACGTGCTGCTCGCCGACGGCCTCACGCCCGTCACCCACACGCAGGCGACGCTCCTGCTCCAGGACCCGGACACCAAGATCGCCTACGGCCGCGGCCGGGTACGCCCGATCGCCGTGGACGCCGCCACCGTCAACGCCGCCAAGATGTCGGCCCTCCGCCTCCTGGGCGGCGGGCTGCCGACCACCATGCCGCGCTTCCGCGCCCCGTCGGCGGACGCCCCCCTGTGCGCGGTGTACGCCGACACGGTCAGGGGCTCGGTCCGGGCACGGCTGACGACCGGGGCGACCTTGGCCATTCCGAAGCCGCCGAGCAGCGGCAACCCCGACCGCGTCGACCAGGTGCTGCTGCCGCCCGGCGGCGCGGCGCTGGCAGGTCAACTCTCGGGTGAAGGCCAGATCGACGCCATCCACGAGTACTCCCTCATCACCGACGAGGGCAGACGATTCCGGCTGGCCTCCCCCGACCTCGTCGGCACGCTGGGCTACGACGCCGCCCAGGTGGCGCCGGTGCCCGCGCATCTGCTGCGGCTCATCCCGGAGGGCCCGCTCCTGGACCCCGCCGCCGCGCGGAAGCCCGTCGGGGAGACGTCGTCCGAACGCCTCCCCGGCCGGTCCTGAAGCCCGTCCGCTCAGGTGCGGGGGAGACCGGCCTGCGTGTCCTGCTTGGGCACCAGCGAGTGGGTCTCCACGCTGTACTCGAGCGCGGCGGTGCTGAACTCCGGCAGGTCGCCGGACTTCAGGGTGTCGAGCTCGTTCGGTATGCCCTTCATCGTGGGGAACAACTTCCCGCTGGCCTCGGACTGCTGGACGGCCTGGTAGAACAGGGTGCCGAGGACGGTGACCGCGATGCCGTGCTTGATCAGCACCTTCCTCACGGAGCCGACCGCGGTCCGGGCCAGTCTTATCTGGATCACCTCGCCGAGAGGGCTGGTGAAGACGTTGCGGCGGACATAGAACAGCGTCCACGCGACAGCCATCATGAGACTGGCGACGCCGACGCAGGTGATCGCTCCCGCGTAGTACAACTTCGCGCTCTGGTCGACCGCCTCGCCGGTGGCGTTCCGTGTCGACCTGAGCGTGGCCAGGGATTTGGTGAAGTCCGCGTAGGCCTCGTCGAACTTCTCGCGTGCCGTGCCCTCCCAGGTGGTTCCCGTGCCCGTGACCGTGGCCTGCAGTTGCTTGAGCTGTTCCTCCAGCGCGGCCAGTTCGGAGGTCGTCCCGCCGTTGTCGGTGGTGCGCCAGGTCTTGGACGACCCCGACATGCGCCCCGGATCGGAGGTCATGAGCCCGATCATGGCCACTATGTAGAAGGCCCAGGGACGTCTGATCAGGACCGTCGCGCCCGAGGCGATACCGACCGCCGTGATGTACAGGCCCTTGCCCTCCTCGTAACTCATCTACGTCTCCTTGCCGATGATCTCGGGAGCGATGTCCTCGTCGTCCTCCCAGACGCCCTCGTCCTCCGACAGCAGCGAGCCTTCCTGCCGGTCGCGTTCGTCGAGGCCGTTGCCCGAACCGGCCATCGGCATCATGGGCATCATCGGCATGCCGCTGCCCATTCCCCCGGACGTGCCCATGCCGGGCACTCTCGGACCGGCGGCGGCGCCACCGCCCGAGCCCGCGCCGTTGCCGGTCGGCGACCCCCAGGTGGTCCCCGGCCGGGTGCTCAGGTCGGTCAGGTTCGGGTTCGGCGTCCCGTTCAGGGCCCTGGGGTCGTACGACGACAGGCCGGTCGTGTCCTGCGGCGAGTTGATCGCCGAGTCGATGTCGGGGACCTTCATGTTCGGATCACCGGCGCCGGACAGGCCGGAGTCCGGCCGGTCGATCCCCGGCAGGTCGGTGCCGGGAAGGTCGCTCCCGGGCCGGTCGGCGTCCGGCAGGCCACCGTTGGGCGGGTCCGTGCCGGGCAGCTCGGTATCCGGCCGGTCCGTGACGGGCAGGTCGGCGTCCGGAAGGTCGCCGTCGGGCAGGTCGGCGTCCGGCATGTTCAGGTCCGGCGATTCGGGCATCTTCGGGGTCGGCACTCCGCCGCCGGTCGGGTCGTACTCCTGGTCCTTGCGGTACAGGCCGGCGTTCTCCTCCTCGGCCTTGTGGTAGTTGGCGTCGGCCGCCTTCAGCGCGGCCTGCCAGCTCTGCAGCGCCTTCTTGCCCCGCTCCAGGGCGGTGGACTGGGCCGAGATCGCCCTGTCATGGGCCCTGGTGAGCCCGTAGCCGATCACGCCGAAAGCGGGGAAGGGCACCCCCATGTGGCCGGACTTGGCCCGCAGCGCGTCGATGATCGCGGTCTGTCCGTTGATCTGGCCGCTCGCCGCGTTGAGCGCGCCGTCCGTGAAGGAGATGCCCGACGACGGCAGCGGCACCTGGGTGCTCATCGGGATGCCGTACTGGCCGTAGGGCTGCTGCCCGGTCGGCTGCGCGCCGGCGCCGTTCTTCTGCTGGTCGCTCACCTGATCACCGGGTCCGTCACGTCATGGTTGCCGTTCCAGGCCGACCTGTCCTCCGACAGGTAGGTGGTGCGCTCCAGGTCTCCGCCCGCGTCCCCGATCGGGCCCGCGCCGCCCGTCATCGGGAGGAACGGCGTGCCGGACAGGCCCGCCGCACTGCCGCCGCGCATCACCCCGAGCCGCCCGCCGGGTGTGTACGCGCCGTTCGGCGAACCGATCACCGACGGCACGGGCTGGTTCGTCGCGACCGGCGCCGCAGTCGTGTTGGGGGTCACCACGAGAGGTGGACGCTCGCCGACCGTGGGCTGGTAGGCCGAGCTCTCGGTCCGGACCGGGTCGGCCTCGGGCGTGGCGTCGTCGAGCTCGGTCCTGTCCTGGGCGCCGATCACCGGCGGGGTGGTGCCGTCCTCCGTGCCCGTGCCCGTGCCCGTGCCTGTGCCTGTGCCGGTGTTGCCGGCCTGGTCGCCGGGGTGTTGGCCAGGTGTGTCCCCGCCGGTGGGCTGGTCTCCGCCGGCGGGCTGCTCGCCGGGGGGCGTCCCCGGAGCGGCGTCGTCCTCGCCGTCCGGGGGGATCTGGTCCGGCGCGCCCGGGTCGCCGGCGCCTGTCGTGCCCCCCTCGCCCGTGCCCGTCCCGTCCGGGGCGCCCGCGCCGGTCGTGGGCGACTCGCTCCCGCCCGTCCCGCCGTAGGCGACGCTCGTCGTGGCGAGCGGGCCGCCCGGGACCGTGACGGCCGGCAGCTCGTAGGTGATGTCGTACGGGACCGAGCCGAGATGCAGGTCGCGGATCTTCTCGTTGAGCTTCCGCAGCGCCGCCTGCGCCCGCATGTTCTCCAGCAGGGCGACGGCGTTGGCCTCGTCGTCGCCCTGCCGGTCGAGCCCGTACAGCGCCCGGTGGACCCGTACGACCTCCTGGACGTCCGGGTCGTTCTTGTCCAGTTTGATGCCTTCGACCTCGGCGATGGCCACGGGGATGGAGTCGGCGTAGCCCTCCAGGCTGCGGCCCATCTCCGCGAGTTTGTGCGCCAGCTCGTTGCCGGTGGCGTACAGGAGTTCGAGCGCGATGCGGGCCCGGTCGGCGTCCGGCCCCTTCCAGATGGTGAGGATCCGGCCCGCTTCGTCCTCGATCCCGACGACCGCGTTGAGGACCGCCTCGGCCGTGCTGATGTAGGTGGATCCGGCGAGTTTGACCAGGTCCGGCTGTGACGTCGCCAGCAGGCGCTGGATCTCCGCCTTCGGATGGACCTCCGTCTCGCCGGAGGGGACCTGGTCGCCCCGGAGGACGAGCGTCTTACGCCTGGAGCCGGCGCCGGCCATGGTCACCCGCCCTCGTTCCGGGTGTCCGCCTCGGCGTGGTTGCCGGCGCTCGCCTCGATCGCGGCGATGACGCTCTTGTACGCCTCCACGAACTCGGCGTAGACCTGGCCGAACTTCTGCCCCGCGCCGTCCCTGCCCGCGGTCGAGCCGAACACCTTGGCGTCGATCCACTCGCCGAACTGGGCGGCGCCGGGCTGGACGTCGGCCAGGGTGCGCCCGCTGGCGCCCGGCTTCTCCATGGCCTGCAGATTCTTCGACAGAGCCTCGGCGATCGACCGCATCACGGAGGGTTCATGCACCCTGCCGTCGCCCTGGAACTTGTCGGCCGTGTGCGCCGGGATGCCCAGCGGGTCGGTTCGTGGTTCGGGTTCCTGGTTGCCCATCGGCTCACCCCTGCTGATACGAGACCCCGGTCACCACGTGGCCGCGGCGACCGGGAGGCGGAGGCGCGTCAGTCCGTCCAGATGGCGATGTTGCGCCGCTCGGCGGCCTCGTAGTTGCCCTTGGCGATGTTGACCGCGGTGGCGGCCTCGAAGAGCTGCCTGCCCATGGCCCGTTCGTGGGCGTCCCACTGGTCCTTCTTGGTGTTGAAGAACTGCTCGGCCTCGCCTTCCCAGCTGGCGGCGAGCTCCTTCTTGATGTCGGCGAACAGGTCGTCGGTGACCTTGTCGAGCTCGGTCACGACCTTCTTGAGCTCCTCGTAGGCCTGCTCCATGCTGCCGAACTTGACGTATGTGTGATCATCGGGAACGGTCACTGGGATCTCCGTGGCGTCGGCCGGCTAGTTGCTGTTGATGACGTTGTCGATCCGGCCCGTGAAGCCGTCCCTGGCCAGGGACCCCGACAGCTCCATGTTCTCGTCGGCGGCGTTCCGGTAGACCCCGGCGCCCATGTTGAGCCGGTCGTGGATGTCCTCAAGGATCTTGATCACGGCCTTGAACTCGACGTCCCACTCGTCGAGGGCGTGGCTGAACTTCTGGGCCGCGCCGCCCCGCCACCCCTGAGTGGTCAGGTCGCCCTTGATCGTCTGAACGCGCTGGCGCATGCCTTCGATGTACTGCGCGGTGTCCTCGCAGTACCCGGCAGCGTTGGTCAGCTGCGTCGGACTTGCTCCGTACAGTGCCACTGGACCTCCGAGTGGACATTTCCTTGTCTCGCATACCGGTTGGCCGACATGAATAAGGCGAACCCTTGCGAAACAACATCGACTCGCATGTTAACCACCACCCGTCCCAGCGATCACAACCGTCCGGTCGCCGAGAAGAAATCTGCGCTCAATGCCAAAACATTCTGCGCTCTGTGCTAAAGACGCGAAGAACCCGGCATCACAGGATTGCCCCTCGGACAAATCGCCTTTCGACTCCTTCGGAGCTGAAGAACGTGAGAATCACGAAGAGAATGGCCGGTGCGGTCATCGCGACCGTGCTCGGCACGACGGCGGTCCTCACCGCCACCACCGCCTCGGCGTCCCGCCGGGCGGCCGAGACGCCCGCCGTCGTCTGCGGCCCGGGGTACACCGTCCAGCGCCAGGCCGCGTTCGCCGGCGGCGTCGCCTACCTGCTGTACAACCCCGGCAAGCAGAACGCCTGCGCGGTGACGTTCAAGACCAAGGACGTGGGCACGCGCGGCATGGTCTGGTCCGCGGTGGACGTGAAGGGCGCGGGCGTGGTGAAGAACGAGGAGATCACCCCTCTGCACACCGTGCCGGTCTACCACGCCGCGCCGACCGGGTCCTGGGTGAAGTTCTCCGACGGCGTCAGGACCGCCGACTCCGGCGGCGCGTACGAACGCATCGGCTGAGACCCGCGGGCGGGCCCGCGACGGCCGACCTGTACGGCTGACCGTTCACGCGGTTAGTGTTTCTGATCATTTGGGCGGGTCACAGGCTTTGGGGGCGCGGATGGCCGAGTTCGGAAGCATCGACAGCCTTGTCAACTGGACCACGGCCGAGGACTCGGCGGTGACCGAGCGCATGTCCGCCACGGTCGTCACGAGCGACGGAGACACGGGTGAGCCCGGACAGGTCGCTCCTCTGACGGCCGTCGCCGGCCTCGGACAGGAGCCGTACGCCCAGGAGGTCGCGGACGACGGCGAGCACCGGCCGGACGACGGCGCCGTGGAGCCGGGGAACCCGGGCGACCTCGTCGAGATCTCCGGCGACGGCACCCCACCCGAGCCACACGATCCGCCCTCCACCGACCCGACGGCCCCCGCCCGCGAGGACACCCCGGCCACCGAGGACGACCCGGCCACCCAGAGCCCGCCCATCCTGGAAACCAGCCCTTCCGACTCCACCCCCTCGGATCCCTCCCCCGACCCCGAGACGCCCACCCCACCCGGCGACCCCGAGACACCCGGATCGACCGCGCCGGGGCCGCCCGCCGACTCCGAGGGCACCGGCACCCCCGACGCCGAGCGCCCTCCGTCGCCCACGACCCCCGACCGTCCCGAGGGGACCCCGTCGTCCGGAGAGCCGACGCCCGACCGGCCGGCCGCGACCACCCCCGAGGACACCGCGAAGGCGCCCGACGTCGCGAAACCCCCCACGGCCACCACCCCCAAGACGGACGACCCCGAGAAATCCCCCAAGGCGACCACCCCGGCGGGCGGCGGCGGCGGGATGCCGAGCGGCGCGACCCCGGACCCCACCGCCGCCACCCCCACCACCCCCGCCGCCGCCGCGAACAAGGACGGCTCAGGCAAGGAACGCCCCCAGGACCCGAAGGCGACCGCGCTGAGCGACGGCGGCGTGTCCGGCGACTGGCGCAAGGCCCGCCCGGAGGCCATGGAACGGCTGGGCCAGAGCCTCGCCCCGACGCAGGCGGGGGGCACGCACACGCCGGGAGACCGGTTCAGGGCGGTGGAACGCATGGTCAGAGGCGCCACCCCCGGCTTCCCGGGCTTCGGCCTGGTCGGGAAGTTCGCCTTCGACGGCGCCTACGACGCGGCCCGCAACTCCGCCGCCGACTACCTCAAGCACGCCAAGAACCAGCTCGGCCGCTGGCAGACCCAGCTCAACGAGGGCGCCAAGGTCATCAGGGACGCCAACGCCAAGAGCACGCCGAAGAAGTAGGGACCATGGACCAACACCGCAACGGCACGAACCTCTACACGATGGCCGTGGCCTTCTGCAACGCGGGCGCCATGATGAAGACCAACGTGGCGCTCTCCGTCGTCTGCAAGATGTGCGCCGCGCTGATCGGCACGATGTTGTCCAGCCCCGAGGACATCCGCGGCACGGCCCACGAGGTGCGCGCCGCGACGCACGAGGTCGAGCAGGCGAAGGAGAGCGTACGGCAGCTCATCGCCGGGGTCTCCAGCCAGGACTGGGAGCAGATGGCCCGGCCCGAGATGGAGAAGGTGGCCGAGAGGTTCACCCTTGAGGTGGCCAAGACCGGCGGCGTGTACAAGGAGCTGGCCCACGCCCTCGACCAGCTCGCGAAGCTGTCCCAGACGGGTGCGGTGTCGTCCGTCACCCTGGGCGGGTTGTTGCTGGGCCTCTCGGCCGCCGGGCACTTCTTCCCGGGCAGTCCGCTGGCGGCCTCGGCGGCCGTGCGGGCGCAGGGGGCGCTCAGGCGGTTCCTGTCCAAGATGCTCGTGGCGTACGGCGCGGCCGCCACCCTGGCCTGGGTGGCGAGCGGGCTGATGTCCGCTTTCAAGGACACGGGCATGTCGGAGGCGGTCACGCTCACCGGCAAGGACGCGCCCGCCTTCGAGCAGGTCGTCATCGCCGACCTGCCCACGCAGCGCCCGGCCTAGCTCACAACTCCAGCCGCCGCCGGATGCGGTCGAGTTCGCCCATCACGTCCTCGAACGTGCGGTTGTAAGCGGACTCCGCCTCCTTGATCTGGTTCAGCGCGGCGTCCGGGTTCCTGAGGTACGTCATGGGGTTGTCCTCGGAGTCGCCGAACGTCTCGCTCATGCCCTCGGCGACCTGCCGCTGCAGGTCGGCGGTGGCGTCGTTCAGCGCCGTCTTGATGAGGTCGGCCAGCTCGCCGGACGCCAACCGCAGGCCCTTGGGGTGCAGTTGCAGCTCGCGGACGCCCTCGTGGCCGCACTCGACGGTGACCAGCCCCTGCTCGTCCTGGGCCCGTCCGACGAAGGAGTCCATCTTCTCCTGGAACTCCTCCATGCGGGCGAACTGCTGGTCGGCCCCCTTGAGCAGCTTCTCGATGTCGATGTTCGCGAAGTCTCCGAATTCCTGCACAGCCTCACTCCTCCGCTCGAAACGGCCAGCAAAGTATCAGCCCGACAACCCGCGTACCCAGGTGTAGAGCTCCAGCACGCCGGCCGCGAGCGGGAAGAGCTCGACGATCAGCAGCAGGTCCAGGATGTCCCCGGCCCGTCCCCAGAACGGCGACGGCTTGCCCGAGGCCAGCCCCCTCCCGACGCCCACCATCAGCAGGGACGCCCACAACACGCAGACCGCCACCGCCAGCGCGCCGACGACCCCGCCCTTGGAGCTGAGCGCGAAGGCCGTCATGGCGAGCCCCGCCATGCCCGACCCGACCAGCCAGAGCCGCTGGCCGACGCCGGAGAACACGCGGGCGCGCATGATGAGCGTCAGCGAGATCGCGACGGTCATGATGTACGCGATCAGGCCGTCGTGCAGCACCAGCAGCGCCTGGGCGACCAGCGCGGCCAGCCCGACGGCGACGATCTGCGCCGTGGCGTAACGCTGGGCGATCACGGTGCGCTCCTGGATCGCCGCCGCGTCGAGCCGCTGGTTGTCGGCGCGCAGTTCCTCGGCCGTCGTGGGCATGGCCGGCAGCGGCACCCGGGCCAGCCGGAAGGACAACGTCGGCACCAGCGGGCTCAGCGCCAGCAGCACGGCGATGGCCACGGCCGCCACCCCCGCGGGGACGGTTCCGGTCAACATGACCACCGCCGCACAGACCGCGCCACAGGACGCGGCGATGGACGTGCCGAGAAAGCCGGGAATGCCATGCGAGATCATCATCCCGGCGACGGCGGCGGCGAGCGCGGTGCAGGCGAACGCGGCGAGCAGGTGGGGAGCGCCGACACCGGCCAGGCCGCCGGTCCCGGCGGGCGTGACCAGCCCGGCCAGGAAGGCGTAAGGCAGCGCCGCGTGACCGATCAGCGCGCTCGCCATGGAGTCGCCCATGGCCCGCGACAACACGGTTCCGGCGGCGATGAGCAGCAGCGCGAGCGTTCCGAAGACGACCGGCCCGACCAGCGGGGGCAGGCCCGCCGAAGCCAGGCCGACGGCCCCGAGGACCAGCAGCCCCGTGGCTCCGGCCGCGCCGAGACCTCTGGTGTGGGCCGCCGTCCACTTGCCCGGCCCCTCGCGCACGCCGGTGGCGACGACGTCGGCCACGTCGTCGAAGACCGCGGCCGGCAGGACCGACTCACGGGGGCGCAGGTAGAGGATCTCGGCGTCGAGCACGCCGAGCGCGCTGAGGCTCTGCTCCAGGTCGAGCGGGGCGCCGCCGAGCCGCTGCAGCGTCCATCCCGGCGACGAGGCCGCGTCGCCGCCCACCTCGCCGAGCATGCGCAACAGCCCCGGCAGCACGTGCGGCAGCGGGATGTCGGCCGGCAGCGTCAGGTCGGCCTTGCGGCCGGGCCCCACGATCGTGAGGTTGCACAACGTCGGCAGCGGCAACGGCAGTTGCGCGAGCGCACCCTGCTGAAGCGGCCCCGACGGCGCCTGTGCGGGCCCGGCGGTCTCCCCTGCGGGGGGCCGGGACTCGGGCAGCGGCGGCTTCTGAACCATCGATCCCACGGTCCACTCCGTCCCAAAAGGATCACGGACAGCACAGACCATAGCGGGTCGATTCTGGTAAGAACGTCGCGTGAGCAAAGTGGTTGTCCGGCGCCCGGAGCGTCGTCCCGGCCCGAAGCCACCTCGCGGGGAAGTCATGCTGGAGTCTCCGCCGGAGATCCCCGAGGTTCAGGGCCAGGGTTTCATGGCGGTCCTCACCTACCTGCCCATGGTGGCCGGGGGCGCGGCGATGGCGCTGATGTTCACCGCGGGGGGCGCCAACACCAGCCCGGTCATGTACGTGGCCAGCGGCCTGTTCGCCGTCTCGATGGTCGGCATGAGCATCGGCCAGATGGGACGCCAGTCGGGCGAACGCAAGCACCGGCTGAACGGCGCCCGCCGCGACTACTTCCGCTACCTCGGCCAGATCCGCAGGAAGGCCAGGCGCGCCGCCAAGCAGCAGCGCGAGGCCCTGGAGTGGAGCGGCCCCGAGCCGGACTCGTTGTGGTGGATCGCGATGGGCCCCCGCCTGTGGGAACGCCGCCCCCGCGACGAGGACTTCAGCACGATCCGCCTCGGCACCGGCGTGCAGAAGCTGGCCATCCAGCTCTTCCCGCCCGACTCCAAGCCCGTCGAGGACCTGGACGCGCTCTCCTCCGGCGCGCTGCGCAGGTTCATGCGCGCGCACTCCACCCTCGCCCGGCTGCCCGTCGCCGTCGCCCTGGCCTCCTTCGCGCGCATCCGGCTCACCGGCGACGTCGCGGCGATGCGGGACCTCGTCCGTGCCGTGATCGGCCAGGTCGTCACCTTCCACTCCCCCGACGACATGCGGATCATGGTCTGCGCCGACCAGGAGCGCATGCCCCACTGGGAATGGGTCAAGTGGCTCCCGCACGCCCACCATCCCGACATGGCCGACGCGTCCGGGCCCGTCCGCCTGATGGCCGGGAACCTCGGTGATCTCGATCGGCTCGTCGGCGGCGACCTCAAGGAGCGGCCCAGGTTCCAGCCGGGCTCACCGGCCGGCGAGCTGCCGTACCACGTGGTGATCGTGGACGGCGGGCACATGCCGCACGACTCCCAGCTCGGCAGCGACGCCATCCAGGGCGTGACCGTCATCGACCTGACCGGCTCCACCGGCGCCGTCGAGGAGGGCAACACGCTGCGGCTGGAGGTCCAGCGGGACGACCTGCACATGGTGAAGGTCGACCACGCGGGCAAGGAGCGCAGGACGCGGCTGGGCGCGCCGGACCGGCTCTCCTACGTGTGCATGGAGGGGCTGGCCAGGCAGCTGTCCCCGCTGCGCGCCTCGTCCAGGAGCGGCGGCGACGGCGAGGACATGTTGTCGATCAACACGACGCTCACCGACCTGCTCGGCATCAGCGACCCGCGCGCCCTGGACCCGGCCGTCACGTGGCGGCCGCGTGCCGGACGCAACCGGCTGCGCGTGCCGATCGGGCTCGGGGCGGACGGCCGCATGGTCGAGCTCGACATCAAGGAGTCGGCCCAGGGCGGCATGGGCCCGCACGGCCTGCTGATCGGAGCCACCGGCTCCGGCAAGTCGGAGCTGCTGCGCACCCTGGTGCTCGGGCTCGCCGTCACCCACTCCTCGGAGATCCTCAACTTCGTCCTGGTCGACTTCAAGGGCGGCGCGACCTTCCTCGGCCTCGACTCGCTCCCCCACGTCTCGGCCGTCATCACCAACCTGGAGGACGAGCTCCCCCTGGTCGACCGCATGCACGACGCGCTGCACGGCGAGATGGTACGCAGGCAGGAGCTGCTGCGCGCGGCGGGCAACCACGCCTCGCTGCGCGACTACGAGCGGGCCCGCGAGCAGGGCGCCAACCTGTCGCCGCTGCCCACGCTGTTCGTCGTGCTCGACGAGTTCAGCGAGCTGCTGTCCACCAAGCCGGAGTTCATCGACCTGTTCGTGATGATCGGCCGGCTCGGCCGCTCGCTGGGCGTGCACCTGCTGCTGGCCTCCCAGCGGCTGGACGAGGGCCGGCTGCGGGGGCTCGACACGCATCTGTCGTACCGGATCGGGCTGCGCACGTTCTCGGCGATGGAGAGCCGGGCGGTGCTGGGCGTGGCCGACGCGTACGAGCTGCCCTCGGCGCCGGGCAACGGCTACCTCAAGTTCGACACGAGCGGCATGACCCGGTTCAAGGCCGCCTATGTCTCGGCCGCCTACCATCCCGACCCCAGGCACGTGACCGACAGCGGGCAGCCCGCGGCGCGCGAGGTCATCGAGTACGGCCACGCCTACGCGCCGCTGCCCGCCGCCGAGACGCCCCCGGAGGAGACGCCGGAGGAGCCGGAGCAGGGCGGCGCACAGGCGAGCCTGCTCGACATCGTGGTCGGCCGGCTGGAGGGACGCGGCCCCGCGGCGCACCGCATCTGGCTGCCGCCGCTGGCCGAGCCGCCGACCCTGGGTCACCTGCTGCCCGCGCTGTCGGTGACCCCGGAGCTCGGGCTGTCCACGCCCGGCTGGGACGGCCGGGGCCGGCTGCACGCCGTCGTCGGCATCATCGACCGGCCCTTCGACCAGCGCCGGGACCCGTACTGGCTGAACCTGTCCGGCGCGGCGGGGCACGTCGGCATCGCGGGCGGCACACAGAGCGGCAAGAGCACGGTGCTGCGCTCGCTGATCGCCAGCATGGCGCTCACGCACACGCCTCGGGAGGTGCAGTTCTACTGCCTGGACTTCGGCGGCGGCACGCTGTCGGCCCTGGAGGGGCTGCCGCACGTGGGCGGCGTGGCCAACCGGCAGAACGCCGACCGGGTCCGCCGTACGGTCGCCGAGATCTCGGGCATCCTCCAGCAGCGCGAGCGGGACTTCGCCGACCACGGCATCGACTCGATCGCCGCCTACCGCAAGCGGGTGGCCGACGGCAGCGTCGAGGGCGACGGCTGGGGCGACGTCTTCCTGGTCGTGGACGGCTGGCTGACGATCCGGCAGGAGTACGAGAGCCTGGAGCCGGTGATCACCGACCTGGCCACGCGCGGGCTCGGTTACGGCGTGCACGTCATGGCGACCACCAACAAGTGGTCGGAGTTCCGGCCGGGCATCCGCGACCTGTTCGGCACCAGGATCGAGCTCAAGCTCGGCGACGCCTACGAGTCGGAGGTCAGCCGCAGCGCGTCGCTCGCGGTGCCCGAGGGCACGCCGGGGCGCGGCCTCACCAAGGACGGCATGCACTTCCTGTCCGCCCTGCCGCGCATCGACGGGCTGCGCGGCGCCGACGACCTCGCCGACGGGCTGCGTTCCCTCGTGGAGGTCGTCAGCGAGTCGTGGCAGGGCCCGGCCGCCAAGCCGGTCCGGCTGCTGCCGTCCCTGCTTCCCGCGGCCGCCCTGCCCGGCCCGGAGGAGACCGGCGGGAACCGCATCGCGATCGGCATCGACGAGGCGACGCTCTCCCCCGTCATGCTCGACTTCGAGGCCGATCCGCACTTCGTCGTCTTCGGCGACACCGGGTGCGGCAAGTCGAACATGCTGAAGCTGATCATGGAGGGTCTCGTCGCGCGCAAGACCCTCAAGGAAGCCAGGCTGGTCGTGATCGACTACCGCCGGTCGCTGCTGGACACCGCGGCCACCGAGCACCGCATCGGTTACGCCGTCTCCAGCGCGGCGGCCGCGGAGCTGGTGCAGGAGGTACGCTTCGCGCTGCTCAAACGCCTGCCGCCCGCCGACCTGACCCCGGACCAGCTTCGCGACCGCAGCTGGTGGCAGGGGTCCGACCTCTACATCGTGGTGGACGACTACGACCTGGTCGCCACCTCGAACAACCCCCTGCAACCGCTGGCCGAGCTGCTGCCGCAGGCGCGCGACATCGGGCTGCACCTGATCCTGGCCCGTCAGATGGGCGGCGCCAACCGCGCCATGTACGACCACGCGGTGCAGCGGCTCAAGGAGATGGCCAGCCCGGCGCTGATCATGTCGGGCAACCGGGAGGAGGGCGTGCTGTTCGGCAAGGTGCGTCCGCAGCCTCTCCCGCCCGGCCGCGCCTTCTTCGTGGACAGGAGATCGGGAGACCGGCTGATCCAGACGGCGTCTCTGGAAGCGGAGTAAATCGGGCCTGACCAATCGTGATGATCACCACTATGCTCGATCTTCATGAGCAAAGGCGTCGTGGATGTTTCCTATCGGGCGCTCGACGAGTGCAGGACGCGCGTCAACATCGCGTCCAAGAACTTCGCTCTCGACGAGATACTCAAGGTCGGCGAGGCGGCGAAGCCCGCCGATGTGACCGACGCCGCGGTGTTCGGCGCAAACGACGGCGCGAAGAACCTCGCCGCCAAGGTCGACGCCTTCTGGGCCGCCGTCCGCGTCGAGCTCGACAGCGCGCGACGGAGGCTGGAGAGCGTGGAGCGAGCGCTCGACGAGGTGGAGAAGAACCTCCAGACGGCCGCGAAGGCCTCGGGCGCATGAGCGAGATCGCCATCCTCGCGCCGGACATCACCGAGATTCCCGGCGGGGCGGAGTTCCTGACGCTGCTCACCAAGATCACGGGCAAGCCCGAGACCATCGAGGCCGTCGCCAAGGCCTGGGGGGCGTGCGGGTCCCATGCCGCCATCGAGACCGCCGGGCTCATCGTCAACCTCGAAGAGGTCAACGACAGGTGGGACGGCGACTCCGCAGACGCCTTCGACCTCTACATGAACCGGTTCCCCAAGGCGGGCGACACGTTCCACTCCACGGTCAACACCGCCACCGAGGCGCTCAAGAACGTCGCCACGGACCTGAGGAACGCCGTACCGCAGATCGAGAGGCTGCGCGACGAGACGGTCGGCAGCGCGCAGAAGTACATAAGGGACTACCTGGTCGCCCATCCCAACACGGAGCAAGCCGACGCGAGGGCCGCGATGTTGGCCGATCCGGGCTTCGCCGGCACCGTGAAGGCCAAACTCGACGCGGCAAGAGGGGTCGTCAAGAGGGCCGAGGACGCCATCGCGGCCGCCGCGACCACGCTGGGCGGGCTCGTACAGGCCGGGGAGAACGCCGGGCTCGGCTTGTTCGCCGCCATCCCCGACCCCGGCGGCCCCGACTTCGACCCGGGCGACAAGAAGGTCGTCTGGACGAGGGGGACGCCCAAGGAGGACACCCGAGGGGCGGGCGGCCCGGGGGCCGGTTCGGGCGGCGGCTCCGGGCAGGGCGGGGGCCCGGCGACGGGCACGCCCGCGCCCAAGGCCGAGGTGACGGAGTGGATCAAGCAGGCGCTCACCATCATCAAGTCGCCCGAGATGGCGGACGTCATCCGCCAGCGCGGCGTCGACGTCGCCGACCTGGACCCGAACGACCCCAAGGACGTCGAGCGCATCTGGACGATCATCTACCACGAGTCCGGCGGCAACCCCAATTCCATCAACACCTGGGACGTCAACGCCAAGAACGGCATCCCGTCCCAGGGCCTGATGCAGACCGTCCCGCCGACGTTCAACGCGCACGCCCTGCCCGGCCACGGCAAGATCCTCGACCCGGTCGACAACATCATCGCGGGCGTGCTGTACACCTACAGCCGCTACGGCAACCTCGCCAGACACCCCGGCATCGCGTCCCTGGAGCAAGGCGGCGGCTACCGGCCCTACTGACCTTCAGTGGACGCCCCCGCCCGGAGGTTCCCGGGCGGGGTACGTCCGCCGGTTCAGCCGCAGTTGGCCCAGCCCGCGGCGGTGCTCCCGGCACCGACGCTGCCGGAGAACTTCACGCACCTGCCCGGGGCGGCCAGCTTGACCGGCCCCGCGTAGTACTTGTAGTCGCCGCTGTCGGTCACGCTGTCCCCGTCCTGGACGTCGAGCGTCGCGCTCACCGGGCTCTCCTTGCCCACGCCCGCGTACTTCATCGTCACCACGCAGTTCTGCTTGGTGCCGCTGTTGTACAGCTGGAAGGTCTCACCGCCGTTGAACGACTGCGACCGCTGCACGTAGAAGCCGGACCCGCACACCTGGGTGGGCGTGTAGGGGTTCTTCGGCTCCGGCTCCGGCTGGGCCTCGCTCTTGGGCTGCTCCGGCTCGGGGGCCTCCGTCGTGGGCGGCGGGGCCTGCTGGGTGCTCTTGGCGGGGGCCGGAGCCTCGGTGCTCTTCTGGGGGCTCGGGGTGGGGGCCTCGGTGCTCTTGCGAGGCGTCGGCGTCGGGGGTTCGGTGCTCTTCCTGGGGGTCGGGGTCGGCTCCTGGGACTGCTCGGGCGTCCTCGTGTTCCTGGCCGTCGGCGTCGCCGTGACCGTCCTGGTCGCCTGCGGGCTCTTCGGCTGTGAGGCCGTCGGCTGCGGCGTGGTCGGCTGCGGGGTGGCGACCGGCTGGGTGGCGACCGGCTGCGTGGACGGCGGCGACGGCGTCGGCACCGAGCTGTACACGGGCGCGGTCGGGACGCCCGACGGCTCCTCGGTGGGCAGGATGAGCGGGCCCACCCCGTATGAGTCGGCGTCGGACGGCGTCGCCCACGGCACGTCCACGTCGGCCTGGTCGGTGCCGGGCTCGCCCGGTTGCGGAACCGTCCCGTCGCCGGGGCCCGTCGTCCCGTTCGCCGCCGCGTCGGCGGACCCGGTGGCCCCGTCGGTGGACCTGCCCTCGGCCGCGACGCCGACCGAGTCGATCCGGTCCGCGTCCGTGTAGCGGCTGGCTCCCCACAGGCCCACCCCTGACAGCACCATGAGCGCGGCGACCGAAGCGGTCAGGCCGACCGGGAACTTCCGGCGCGGGGAGGCCGGGTCCACGACCGACGCCTGCCACACCTTGGGTCGCTGCGGCGTCTCCTGGATGGGCTGCTGCAGCCTCGGCGGCTCCCACGTCTGCTGCGGCTGCCCCGGCTGCTGGGCCGGCTGCTGGGGCTGGGGCGGCTGAACCGGCACGCCTTCGAGCGGTGCGGCGCCGTCCGCCGGCGGCAGGGCGGGAGGGGCGAACAGCGGGGTGAGGCCCGGGGCGCCCGCGGGCGGCAGCTTCGCCGTGACCTCCTGGTCCGCCGACGGGCCGCCGAGCAGGCGCAGCAGCGCCGCGTACGCGGCGGGCCGCTGCCTGGCGTCCTTCGACAGCGCCGCGGACACCACGGCGCGGAGCGGTTCGGCCAGCGTTCCCAGCTCGGGCGCGCCGGTCAGCACCTCGTCGGCGTCCTGACCGAACGGCGCCTTCCCGGTGGCCGCGAAGAC
The DNA here is from genome assembly GCF_040675375.1 of Nonomuraea sp. NPDC049607. NCBI lineage: Bacteria > Bacillati > Actinomycetota > Actinomycetes > Streptosporangiales > Streptosporangiaceae > Nonomuraea > Nonomuraea sp. NPDC049607. The sequence continues at coordinate 100,196 of NZ_JBFAOV010000014.1, read as the reverse complement.
CACCGTGGCGGCCCAGGCGAACAGGTCGGCGGAGGGGCCGTACGGCTCGCCTCTCAGCTGCTCGGGCGAGCGATAGCCGATCTCGCCGGCGGCCTCGCCGAGGTCCAGGTCGGTCACCCGGACGCCGTCGGCGCCCATGATGACGTTGCCGGGGGTCAGTGCCCGGTGCGTGACACCCGCCAGGTGCGCGGCGGTCAGCGCGGTCAGCGTCCCGACGGCCACCCGTTCCACCCCGTCGGGGTCGAGCGGCCCGTCGGCGGCGACGATCTCGGCCAGGCCGCGCCCCTCGACGTGCTCGCGTACGACGTACAGGTGGCCCTCGTGCAGGCCGGCGTCCAGCGTGCGCGCGATGGACGAGCTGGAAAGGCGCCGGACCTTGGCGAAGCGCGCGACGCCTTCCGCGTCGGCGTCCGGCTTCGCGGCCAGCAACTTGATCACCCGGAGGGGCGCGTCCTTCGACTCGCGGCCGAGGAAGGCCGGCCCGCGCGGCCCCTCCGGCAGGCGTTCCGACAGGTCGTGGTCGCCCAGCCTCTGTGGATCGTCTGGCTGTAACGGGTGCATCGTAGGTTCCCTTCGTATCCAGGCGCTGCGCTGCGGGCAGCGCCTGCATCAGCGGTCAACTGACGTCATTGGGCGGGCCCGTGCGCCATCCGCGGCTTCTGCCGAGCGGCAGCACCAGTGCGAGGGCGCCGGCCACGGCGGTGAGGATCAGCGCTCCCGCGGTCACGGCCAGCGCGGTGTTCCGGGCCCCGGCGTTCTGCGGGGGCACCTTGGCGATCGCGTCCGCCGCGATGGGGGCGGGCGGGGGCGCGGCGACCATGGGCCGTCCCGCGGGCTCGAAGGGCAGCACGGCGCTGACCGCCTGCACCGGGTTCACCATGCCCGCCCCCGTGCCCTTGCCGACGGATCCGTCGGCCGTGGCGATGATGCGCCGCCGTACCTGCTCCTGGTCGAGCTGCGGGAACCGGGCGCGCACCAGGGCGGCGGTCCCGGACACGTAGGCGGCGCCGAAGCTGGACCCCTCGAGATCCAGCTTGTACGACCTCCCCGGCCACGGGGCGATGATGCCGACCCCCGGCCCCAGGACGCCGACGGGCGTGGCCGTGTTGGAGGAGTCGGCGCGCCGCCCGTCGGGAGTGGCCGAGCCCACGGCCAGCACCCCCTCGTAGGAGCCCGGATAGGCGGGCACGTCCTCCTTCTTGTCGGTGATGTTCCCGGCGGCGGCGACGATCACGACGTCCCTCGCCAGGGCGTTGCGGACGGCCGCCTTGAGCGCGGGATTGTCGGCCGCCTTGATCGAGATGTTGATGACGTCGGCCTTGAGCTGGACCGCCTTGTCGATGGCCGCCGCCAGGGTGGCGACGTGCCCCTCGGCCTGGCTGCTCTGCTTGAGCACCATGACGGTCGCCCGCGGGGCCACGCCGTGGAAGGCGACGCCCGGATAGACGCGCCCGGCGATGATGCCCGTGACGGCGGTGCCGTGGCCGACGCAGTCGGTGTAGCCGGTCCCGGTGAAGTCGACGAAGTCCGACAACCAGGGCAGTTGCGGGTGCTTGACGTCGAGGCCGCTGTCGATGATCGCCACCCGGACGCCGGCGCCGGTGCTCAGCCGCCACGCCGTCTTGATGTCGAGCCGCTTCTGCGCCCAGGGCTCTCCGCCGGGCAGCTTCACCACGCCCGGTTCGGGGTTGCACTCGCCGTCCGCCGACGTGGCGGCCGCCGGGGCGGCGGCGACGCCGAGTCCCAGGACGGCGGAGAGCAGCACCCGGCCGAGCGCGCCCGCGCGTCTCCGGCCGCCGCGCCCCGGGCGTGCCGCCGAGGTCCGGGGCATCACGGAGGCGTGGCCCGCGTTCGTACGCGATCGCTCCACCGCTCCACCAGGGTCGTCTCAGCCATCCGGATCGAACCGCGTCCGACCGCCGAACGCGGCGATCGACAGGACCAGCGGGGCGATGGGGAACGCGGGCGTCCGCGCCCGGCCGCACATCTGTCCCGATCAAGTCGATTCGTTCGAGAGGCAATCCTGCGACGCCGGGTGATCTGTGTCGTTAGCGGAGAGTGCGAGATATCTTGGCGAGGAGCGCAGGCCGGCCGGACGTCCTCGCCTCGAAGGGGCCAGGCCGCGCCGTTCATTACGCGATTCCCCGTCTCGATCCCGTCGCCTCGGATCAAGATGAGAGACGTGCTGAGCATCCAGTCCCACGAGGCCGCCCCGGGCAAGCCGCGAGCCCGGAACGATGTGATGACCATTGTCCAGCCTTGACGCGCTTCTCGATCTTGAGCGGCGATTCACCGTGCCCGGTGCTCCGGAGAACGCCGTCACGGCCGAGGAATGCTCCCGCCGGCTCATCGACGCGGGCCTGTGGTGGGACGCCTGCGCCGAAACGGCCCGCACGCACCCGGAGCTGCTGCATGCCTGGGTTCGTGATGGTTGCTGGGCGCTCGACGCCATCGACGACGCCGACACGCTCGACCTCGCGGAGCCGGGCGTCGACGGCTGGGGACGGGCCGCCACCGGCGCCTGGCATGTGGCCCGCATGGCCTGGCTGGCGAGCCGGACGCGGCCACCGGGCACCGAGGAGGCCGACACCCTGCTGGCCGCCGCCGTGCGACGCTGGCGTGACAGCGGCCTGCTGCCCGGCCATGGCCTCAGCGGGCTGCCGTCCCGGGCCGCCGCACGCCATCCGCACCTCATGAGCCGCCTGGACGAGCTGGGCGGCGGACCGGCCCGCTCGATGGTCGCGCTGGAGATCTGGTCGCCGGCCGCCCGGTCACGCCTGAGGTCGCGCCGGGAACACCTGATCAGGGTGTTGTTCGACGACGGCGACACCGGCCTGCTCGGGACCCTGCGCCTGGGCGTCCTGCGGGGCGGCCCGCCCGGGTTGTTCCCCGACCCGCGGACGATGTTCGACTTCCAGGCGGATGCGGCCTTCCAGGACGCGATCACCACGTCCTGGAAACGCCAGAGCGGCGGCGGGCGCGACATGCCGTGCGTGTTGTGGCGGTTGTCCATCGACGACGTGCGGTTGCGACGAGTGTCTGGATCGTCCCTGGGAGCGGCGTTCGCGGTGCTGCTGGAGGAGACCCTCGGACCTCCGGCGCGGACGTCCTTCGCCGTGCCCGCCGTCCCGCGCGTGCGCTGGGCGCTCGCCCGCCCGCTGCGCACCCCGCGCACGCGGCAGGCCGTCACCGGGCGCATCGAGCCGACCGGACGGCTGGGCAGGGTCGGCGGCCTGGCCGCCAAGCTCACCCGGGCGTCCCAGAGCGAGATGAGCGTCGTCGCGCCGAAGGCCAACGAGGACTCCGACGGCCATCTGGCCGACGGCGTGCGGATCTCCTGGGCCGATGACGTGGCGGCCGCCCGGCGTCACCTGTACCGGCTGGCTCCGCAACGGGTCGGCGTCCTGGCGGGGCTCGCGCTGCTCGTCCCGCTCGCGGTGCTGGGCCTGGTCGTGTGGCGTGACGACGCCTCCGAGCAACTGCGGACCGCGTTGTCGCGCCGCCTGGCGGAGGCCGGCTCGCAGGTGTCCGCCACGGACCCGCAGCTGGCCGCGCTGCTCACGGTGGCGGCCGGCAAAGCAGCGCCCACGGCCGAGGCGCGGCAGAGCATGTTGTCCGTCCTCGCCTCGCCCGCGCGTGCCGTGCTCGACGGGCACATCCAGGCGTCGCTGCACTCCGTGGCGCTGTCCCCGTCCGGCCGAACGGTGGTGACGGGCAGCGACGACGCCCGGCCGATGTGGTGGGACGTGCCGAGCCGCGCCCCCGCCGAACCGGCCAACAACGACTTCTTCTCCGGACGGTCGGTCGTCAAGGTCGTCTTCAGTCCCGACGGCCGTTACGTGGCGGCCACGCACAACCACGGGGGCGCGAGCCTGTGGGACGGCCGTACCCGCAAGCCCCTGCACGAGTTCGGCCAGGGCAGCAGCACGACCGCGCTCGCCTTCATGCCCGACAGCGAGCGCGTGCTCTTCGCCGACTTCAGCGGCCGCCTCTCACTGTGGGACATCGCCGGGCGCCGGGCGGTGGACGCCGGCTTCCCACGACTCGTCGGGTCCGGATTCCTCAAGTACGACGAACTCGTCCTCAGCCCCGACGGCACGACGCTCGCCGCGGTGTCCTCCGACGTCCGCGGCGAGGCGTCCGTCCAGCTCTGGGACGTCCCGACGCGTTCACGGCGCGGCCCGGCGACGCGCGTGGACGACGTGCGCCCGGCCTTCAGCGCGGACGGGAGCACCCTGGCCGTCGCGGACGCCGAGGGCAGGCTCGTGCTCCTGGACGCCGGCCGCGGCACCCGCAGGACGACGCTGCCGGCGGCCCGCGTCACGGCACTGGGCTTCGACGCCAGGCTGAACCTGTGGATCGCCGGGGACGCGGAGGGAGTCGTCCGGCTGTGGGACCCGGAACTCAAGGAGGCGGTCGGGATGGCGCTGACCGGCCACGACGGGGCCGTGCGGGCGGTCGACGTGGACCGTGCGGGCACCACGCTCGTCTCCGGCGGCGAGGACGGCAGGACCCGGCTGTGGGACCTGTCGTACTCCCACCCCCTCCAGGGCCCGCTGACCGCCGGAGACGACGAGGTCACTTTGCTGGCCTTCTCCCCCGACGCGGCCACCTTGTGGACGGACGCAGGCTCGTCGTTCCGGCGGAACGGCGGCGGCTGGACGTCCAGGCGCGACACCGAGCCGGTACGGGCCGTGTCCGGTGACGGGAGGATCTGGGCGTCCCAGCGGCAGGGCGGCCTGACGGCGGCGGGAATCGTCGGCCCCGGGCCCATCACTCTCCACTCCGCCTCCGGCGGGAAGCCGCTGCGCACCATCGCCCGGGTCGACGGCCGCGTGCCCGAACTGCGAGCCCTGAACCGCGACGGGACCCGCATCGCGGTCACGCTCGAAAGGGACACGTTCGGCGCTTCGACGGTCAGCGTGGTGGACGCGGCGACAGGGAAGACGGCCGGGAAGCCCGTCGAGACGCCGCTCGGCATCAGGCATCTGACGTTCGGCGGCGACGGGAACTCGTCGATGGCGATGAGCTACCGGCCCGTCCCCGAGAGCCTGGACGAGCGCGTGGACCTGTGGCATCTCACCGGCCCTCGCTTCCTGCGCCGCCTGGAGGGCGACACGGGCGTCATCGACGCCCTGGCGTTCAGCGGCGACGGAACCCGGATCGCCGCGGCCACCTCCGACGGCTCCGTCCGGCTGTGGAACGCCGCGACCGGGCGGCCGTCCGGTTCGCCCGTCCCCACCGGCCAGGGCATCGTCAGCCTGCTCGCCTTCGCGCCCGACGGGCGGACGCTGATGTCCAGCGGCGGACGCGGCGCATGGCGAGCCGCCGACCACAGGACCATGCGCCGGTGGGACATCGCGTCCGGGCGCGCGGTGGGCCCGCCGATCGAAGGCGGCTTCAAGGCGGTGGCCTTCACGCCGGACGGCGCCCGGTTGGCGACGGGCGGCAGGAAGGGCCGGGTCTGGCTGTGGAATGTCAGCGTCCCGGCCGAGCTGGACGAGGCGTTGTGCGCGATGGCCGGGACGCGCCGGATCACGCCGCAGGAATGGCTGACCCACGCGCATCAGACGACCGCTCCGAACACCTGTACGCCATGAATCCGGCCTCCTCCGGCGTTTTCCGTTCGCGCCCTGTGACGAGTGGCTACCTTGTGCTCATGCCCCCGTCCGTCCCCCCGGGATTCGGAGTTCCCCCGCCTCCTCGCGAGCGGATCCGGCATCGGCTGCGCCGCTGGTGGCTCTCCCTCGGCGCCCACCACGGGGTCCGCTACTGGATGTGGACCCGCGGGCTGCCGATCATGGTCGCGGTCGGGGCGCTGTTCGGGGCCAACGGCCTGGTGATCGGCTGGCGCACGGCCTACGACGTCACCCTGGGCATCACCTCGCCCGCCGACACCGCGCTACCGGTCCTGGCCTGGTTCCTGTCGATCGTGGGGTGGTTGCTCGTCCCGGCCGCGGTGGGAGGGGTCGCCGGGTTCATGGTCAGCCACGCGATCACGTCCCGGCGGACCAGGCCGGCCGAGGAACTGCTGGGGAAGAGCGAACCCGTGCCGGTCGAGGGCGAGGCCGGATGATCCCGCTGCTGCGCGATCTGTGCTTCGCGCACCGGGAGTTCCGCGTGCCCGACGGCTTCGCCGTCTCGTTCATCAGGCACCATGACAATGACTGGGAGCAGGCCGAGAAACACTGGGAGTACTCCGTCCGCCGCGTGCTCGACAGCAAGGACGTGCCGACCTGGGTCTCGACGGGCCAGGCGATGAGGATCGCCGTCGCCGGCGCCTCGACCCTGCTGCACGAGGCGGGCGAGAACGGGCCGGTGTGCTTCATCTGCGTCGAGGAGGCCCACAAGAGCGGCAGGAGGCGGCCATGAACGAGCGGCAGGGCGGTGAGTCCCTGGAGGACATCTGCGCCGAATACTTCGGTCTCGCCTTCCCGGACGCGGACGACGGCTGGGTCGGCGAGCGGGCCGCGTCGGTGGCCGGGCGCGCACGTCGGGCCATGCGCGCCGCGCACCCACCCGCCGCCCCCCGGACGCGTGAGGACCTGACGCAGGCGTTGCGGCAGCTGAACGACCATGGGCTCTCCGCTCGCGCCGGCTCCGTCGGCGTGCGTCACCTCGACCTGACGATCACGGCCGAGGCGGGCGTGGGCGCGAACGGCCGCGGCGAGCTGACGCTGACCGTGACCGGGCCGGGGGCCGGTGACGCCGGGACGTGGCTGGCCCTGACGGCCGGGCGCCCCGACCTCCGGTACCTGGCGAGCGTCGGCGGCGACGGACGGGCGGCGTTCACCGGCCTCCCGGACGCCGACTGGACCCTCGACCTGGTGGACGACGTGCCGCCGACGTCGGCGGTGATCCCGCTGCCCGTCGTGCGTCCGCTCTCCCGGGCGGCGGCCGCCGCCCCCCACGACTTCGTGCTCGTCCTGCCTGGCGGGGCGCTCTTCCAGGTGAGCCGCTCCGGGCCGTCGGCCTCGTACGTGCTGGAGATCATGGCTGCTCCGGCCGGACCGCTCGTCTACGTGATCCGGTACGTGTCGGACGGGACTCCGTCCGACCTCCTGGTTCCGGTGACCGCGCACACCCCGGCCCGGCGCTCGCGCGTCAGGCTGCCCGGCTTCTCCGGCGACGGCAGGTGGGAGACCACCGAACCCCTGAGCCCGGCCGCGGTGCCGCCGGACGACGGCCTGATCGCCCGTTCGATCGCGGCCGCCGTGGACAGGGCCACCCTGCGCGCCTGGCACGGCCTCGTGCCCCAGCTGCCGCCCGACACCGCCGAGATCGTCACCACCCGCCTCCACCGGCGTTGACCTTCCGTCAGCGTTCTCCCGGGGCGTACCAGATGGTGCTGTGCAGGTCCGAGCCTCTGATCACCTGGATGCGCCAGGGCTCCAGGCGCAGGACGTGCAGTTGCGGATCGCCGGGGCCGCCGTGCCAGAAGTTGCCCAGGTCGTACCCGGCGCCCTTCGGGCTCGTGCGCCGGTACAGGTCCCACACGTGCCGCTTGGTCTCCAGGTCGCCGGTCCAGGCGGCGACGGCGTCGACGCTCACCGCGTTCTGCCGGGGCGTCCAGTAGGAGAACGTGGTGTGCGGGTTGCCCGCCAGGTGGGCGGCCTTGACCGGCGTCCGGTACGTGGCCAGCCAGCCCAGCGGAGTGCCGTCGACGGTCTCCCAGACCGGGATCAGCACTCGTGCGCGCGGCCGTCCCTTGGCGTCGACGGTGGTCATGGTGGCGTAGACGATGTCGCCGATGTAGGTGTCGAACTGGCTGGAGATGTCGGCGAACGAGGCGACTTGAGTGGCCATGGGGTTGTCTTCCCTTCTCCGGCGGTTCCGCGAGTGCCTGCCGGTTCCTTCTGGTGACTGACGGCATCGTCGGGCACCGCCCGTGACGACGGAAGACGGCACTTCCACGTCCCTCGGTTACCGCGCGGATACCGAGTCCCCGAGCGCTCCCGCTAAGATCATCCGCATCGTCGCCTTCCTCCGGGCCGCCGTCGCCCGCCACCGTTTCGGACGTCCGGCCGCCGCCGCCGTCGCGCTCTATCTGACCGCCGCCGCTGTCGCCGCCTGGTACGACGGCGGGAGGTGGTTCACCGTCGTCGCGACGGCGCGTCCGCGGCCGTGGGGCGACGGGGACCGGCTCCTGCTCGCGACGATCTGCGCGTTCAACGCGTGGGCGCTGTGGCAGATCCTGCGCGGCCCCGCCACGCCGCGCGCCGCGACCTTGCCGCGCGACGTGGTGTGGTTGCGACGCCTGCTCTATGTGGACGTGGCCGGCGATCTGCTGCTCTGGGAGCTTCTGGATGGCCTGTCCGACGTCGCGAAGTCCGTCGCGAGCTGGGCCGTGTGGACCGCCACCGTGGTCCTGCTGGTGCGCGCGCTCACCGGGGTGTCGGTCCGGTTCCGGGTCCTCGCCCTCGGGCTCGCCCTGACCGGGGGCCTGGCCGGGGTGCTGCGGCCGTTCGCCGAACTCGCGGTGCTGAAGGCGCTGCTGCTGCCGGCGCTGGCGACCGTCGGCTGCAAGGCGATGATCCTGGCAGGGCAGGGGCGCGACCAGCGGTTCGGCGTCACCACGGTCGCCGTCGGCTGGACCGCCCTGCTCGTCCCGGAGGTCTACGGGCTGTTGCAGGCCGGACGCATGTCGTTCGACGGTCTGTCGCTCGCCGTGCAGGCGCTCGACGGGCTGGCCGTCGTGTGGGCGGCGCGCACCGCGCACGAACTCGCCGCCGCGCCCGTTGCCGGCGTCCAGGCGTCCGGAACCGGGCGCACGTACCGGTGGCTCGCCGCCGCCGCGGTCGTGTTCGTGCTGCCGACGGCGGTCGTCGGCGCGGAGAAGGACGCCCGGCTCACCTACACGGCCGCCGACGAAGGCTGCCGCGGCCGGCTCCGTCCCGCGGCCGCCCTCGGGGCCGAGGAGCGGCGGCGGTCGTTCCTCTGCCTGGCCAGGGGCGAGACCTTCGCCGCGGCCGCGATGTTCCCCGAGGACCTGCCCGACCAGCGTGTCCTCGCCCACGGTGCGCGGCTTTGCGCGCTGCCAGACGTCCAGGAACGGCACGCGCTGCACAGACGGACGGGCGGCACGGCGGACTCCGTCGAGCTGGCCGCGGCCCTGGAGTATCTGTGCCCCGGCATCGTCGCCCGGCAGAACGCCGACGCCGACCGCCGTCAGGCCGAACGTGACCTGGAGATGTCCAGGTGGAAGGCCGCGGCGAACGCCCGGTGCGCCGACCCGTGGCCCAAGGTGCGGGCCGGGCGGCAGGGCACGGCCGCGTACATGTTGTCCGAGGGGGGCGGCTACGCCGTCTTCGACGACCGCGACGACAGCGCGGGCGAGCCCGGGGACATCTACGGCGGCGGCCGCGAGTTCGCCGACATCTTCGACGCCGTCGAGGACGGGCTCATCGACGCGGTGGGCAGCGGAGCCGCCATCGTGACCGCGGAGGAGAACGCCGCGATGTGCCTGACGGTCAAGGCGTTCGACAGCGCCCCGCCGCTCCGGCTCGCCGGCTGGGACGCGGTCGTCGAGGTGGGCATCGCCAGCCGCAGCGGCCGCCTGGTCGTACCGGCCTACCCCGAGGGCGGCGACGGCGGGGCGGCCCGGCCGCTGCCGAACCTGGCCGTCGCCGGTCCGGGCCACTACCGCATGCGCGTCTACGCCCGCACGATGCCGTGGGACGAGAGCGACCCGGACGCGCCGCTGGAGGAGCACCTGATCGTCGTCCATCCCGGCCGCTCGGCGGAGAAGGTCGTGCACCGCTCGCGCGGCTGACCTCCTGCGTGCGGGCGGCGGCGTCAGTGGGTGGCGGATTCGACGTGCTTCTGAGGGAGGCTCGTCGCCGACGGCTTCGTCCCGGTACGGCCGAGTTCGGGCAGGAGGGACACCATCCCCAGCACGGCCAGCCCGACGCCCAGCCAGAGGGGAGCCCGCAGCCCGAAGCCGTCGATGACCAGCCCGCCGACCGAGGAAGCGATGATCACCCCGAGGGTGATGAAGGAGGCGTGCACGGTGTTGACCAGCGGCCCCGGATTCCCGACGCGCTGGACGCGTACGGCCATCGCCGGGTTCATGGTCACTCCGACCAGCCCGACGCCCAGCATGGCGACCACCGCCGGGACGCCGAGGTGGGCGAACAGCGCGAACCCGGCCAGGAAGACCGTGTTGAGGGCCAGGCCGGACCACAGGACGCCGATGGTGTGCTTGTCGGCCAGGCGTCCGACGACGTGGTTGCCGATCACGGTGGCCGCGCCGTACGCGACGAGCAGGAGGGGGACGGCGCGCGAGGTGAAGCCGGTGACCTGGGTGAGGATCGGGCTGAGGTAGCTGAAGGCGGCGAAGGTCGCGCCGATGATGAAGGTGCTGGTCGACAGCGCCAGCCACAGCCGGCCGTTCCTGAAGACGGCCAGCTCCCGCCTGAAGTCGCTGCCGCCGTCCGCGCGCCCGAGCCCGGGAACGTCCGCCGTGGTGGCGATCGCGGCGACGACGGTCAGGGCGCCGACGGCCCAGAAAGCGGCCCGCCAGCCGAGCTGCCCGCCGATGAACGTGGACAGCGGCAGCCCGAGCAGGGTGCCGAGCATCAACCCGTTCAGGACGACGGCGAGGGCGCGGCCGCGTACCTCTGGACGGCTCAGCTGGACCGCCACCGAGATGGCGACCCCGAAGAACGCCTGTGAGGCGACGCCGGTGACGACCCGCGCGACCGTCATGACCGCATACGAGGGCGCGACGGCCGCGAGCACGTTGCCCGCCAGGAAGACGGCGAACAGCAGCATGAGCGCGGGCTTCGGGCGTATCCGTACCAGCGCGACGGTCATCAGCGGCCCACCCGCCGCCATGGCCACCGCGAACGCGGTGATCAGATAGCCGATCTGGGAGATGGTCACGCCGAGTCCGCCCGCCATCTCGGGCATCAGTCCTCCGACGGCGAACTCGCTGGTCACCATGGCGAAGATGCCTATGGCCAGGACGTAGACGGCTCTGGGCAAGGAGGACTCCTTTTTGCATCAATCGGTGCAGAATTCGGGCACGAAAAAGCCGGGGTCAGGCCAGGGCGTCCATGGCCGTGGCGGCGATGGCGGTGATGGCGGCGTCGTCGGCGCCGCCCTGGGCGGCCACCCGGATCCCGGCGATCACGGCGTTGAGGAACCTGGCCAGCTCGGCGGGATCGCGGGTGGAGCCGATGTCGCCGTCGCGCTGCCCGCTCCTGATGGCCGTGCCCAGGCTGACGAGCCGGCGCTCGGCGTCGCGGGCGAGCATCAGGCTGATCTCCGGGTCGCGGGCGGCGAGCTCCATCGTGGTGTTGACGGTCAGGCAGCCGAGGCCGTGACCGTCACGCCGGTTCTCCGCCTCCGTCCGGAGGATCTTGGCGAACAGGGCGCGAACGCGGTCGATCGCCGGGAGTTCGGGGTCGTCGAGGATGCGGAGCTGGTCGGCGGTGGTGGCGTCCATGTAGCGGGTCAGTGCGCGCTTGAACAGCTCGCGTTTGTTGGTGAAGGCGTTGTACACGCTGCTGCGGTCAAGGCCGAGCGCCTCGCACAGGTCTCTGGTCGAGGTGGACTCGTAGCCGTTCGCCCAGAACGTGCGCATCGCGGTGTCCAGGGCCTGGTCCTCATCGAATGATCGCGGCCTTGCCATACGAGCACGCTACCGGTTTTGCATCGGTTGGTGCAATACGGGCTTCATGCGGCCGGGCCGGCGCTCCCCCAGGGTGAAGGGAGCACCGGCCGGTCAGGGAGGAGCGTCAGGTGGCGAGGGTGGCCACCGGGTCCACGTCGTAGGTGCGGGCGTAGCCGTTCTCGGTGCCCACGAGCAGGTCCACGACGTCGAAGTAGCGGTCCCAGAAGGGGGTCTCGCGCAACGCGTCGATCAGCAGCCGGTAGGCGTCGTGGTCGTCCGCCTCCCAGACCCAGATGTCGGTGACCCGCGCCGAGTAGAACTCCGTGTCGTAGAACCGGGAGCGGACGCCGCGGGTGCGGGCCTCGATCACCGGGACGACCTGGGTGGTGAAGGCCTCGACGCGTTCGGCCACCGTCATCGCCAGCCACTCGGGCGTGGTCTTGACCAGCATGAACGCGGTGACCGCGGGTTCGGTCCGGTCAGCGGGCATCGATGGCCTCCGGGGTGGCGAGAACGGCGGGCTTGAGGGTCTCCGCGCACCACTGCGCGAATCCGGTGGCCCGGCCCGCCCGCGGCGAACGGGCGACGCCCGCGTCCAGGCCCTGGTCCTTGGCGCGCTTCATGTCGACGACGCCCTCGACGAACGCCTCGTTGAGGCCGTATCCGAGCAGGGTGGACCGCAGTTCGTCGAGCGGCTGCCGCCGGTAGCGGACCGGACGCCCCAGCTGCTCGGTCATGATGCGGGCCAGGTCGCCGGGCGACAGGTCCTGCGGGCCGAGCACCGGAACACTGCCGACGCCGGTCCAGGACCGGTCCAGCAGCAGCCCGGCCGCCGCCGCGGCGAGGTCGGCCACGGCCACCAGCGGGGCCGGACGGTCCGCGGCGACGGTGTCGGTGAAGACGCCGTGCTCGCGGATCGAGCCGGCCTCCTCCAGCAGGTTCTCGAAGAAGGACGGGCTGGCCAGCGCGCGGTAGGCGACGCCGGAGCCGGCGATCAGGTCGTCCATGGCCAGGGAGGCGGTGACCAGCCCGGCGTGGTCGGCCTGCGGGGTGCCGCGGCCGAGCGCCGAGATGCCCACGACGTGGCCGACGCCGTGGGCGGCGAACGCGCGCGCGGCCGGACGGGTGAAGCCGCTGAACGCCTCCTCCGGCGTGGCCGAGGAGTCCGGCGGCACCAGCCAGAAGACGGCGTCGGCCCCGGCGAAGGCACGGTCGGCGGTCGCGGCGTCGCCGTGCGAGCCGGTGACCACCTCGACGCGCCCGCGCACGGCCTCGGGGAGCCGGGCAGGATCGCGGACCACGACGCGCAACTCCTCTCCGTGTGCGGGCGCGCTCTCGACCAGCAGCGACAGCAGTCGCCGGCCGATGTTCCCGGTGGGGGCGGTAATGACGATCATGAGAACCTCGCGGTCTGTCGGATCGGTTCGGTCCCCAGATCGTGCCGACCCGCCTCGTGTTGCCACAATGGGAACATCAGCAAGCAATCATTGCCCGAAACGGAATAACGCCGGTGAGCAGCCCGATCCCGAACCTCGACGCCAACCTCGCCGTCGCCCTCGACGCCCTGCTGACCGAGCAGAGCGTCACGCGTGCCGCCGCGCGGCTGCGTACGTCCCCCGCGGCGATGAGCCGTACCCTGGCCCGGCTGCGCCGGGTGCTCCAGGACCCGCTGCTGGTACGGGCAGGACAGACGATGGTGCCCACCCCCCGCGCCGAGGCGCTGCGGGACGAGGCCGCCGCGGTCGTACGCCGGCTGGAGGCGCTGCTCACCCCGAGCGGCCGGATCGACCCCGCCGCACTGCGGCGCACCTTCACCGTCCAGGCCTCGGACCTGGTCGGCGCGGCGCTGGCGCCGGGGCTGCTCGGGCTGGCCCGGCGCCAGGCGCCGGGCGTCTCGCTGCGGGTGCTGGCCGAGGAGTGGGAAGCCGGCCCCGCGCTGCGCGAGGGCCGGGTCGATCTGGAGCTCGGGGCGATCGACCACGCCGACCCGGAGACCCGGGTCGAGGAGCTGGTCACGCTGCGGATGGCGGCCGGCGTCAGGGCCGGGCACCCGCTCACCGAGGGTCCCTTGACGCCCGCCAGGCTGGCCGCCGCCGAGCACGTGGCGGTCAGCCGCCGGGGACGCTTCACCGGCCCGCTGGACGTGGCCCTGTCCGAGCAGGGGCTCAGCCGCCGGGTCAGCGCCGTCCTGCCCGGACACCTGGCGGCGATGGCGCTGGCCGCGGTCGGCGACGTGGTGTGCCTGGTCCCGACCGCGCTGCCGGGCGAGCCCCCTTCCCCCCTCGGCGACGCGGCCCACGCGCTCGGCCTGCGCCTGCTGGAGATCCCGCTCCCGCTGCCACCTCTGACGATCGGCATGGCCTGGCACCCCCGCCACACCGCCGACGGCGCCCACCAGTGGCTACGCGACGCGGTCCGCCAAGTCCTCCACACGCCCCGGAAGCCTTAGCCCCGACGCAGCTCCGCGCTCTCGGTGGCGCGGTTGTTCGCGATCAGGTACGCGTCGGACGGGGACCAAGGCGATGACATCTGCATCTGTTGGGTGACCGCTCAGAGGGGCAAGGTGGGCGTGTTCGGGCAGGGATGATCGCGGACGGGAGCCGGGGCACGGGTGTCGAGAATGCGGTGCCAGGTCCGTCCCGGGGATGCCCGTGGTCACGGACTGGGTGTGTGATGGAGGAGATGCAGCATGACGGTTCAGCGGATGGACAACGTCCTCATCGTCGTGGACGACCTTGACGCCGCGATCGCGTTCTTCGTCGAGCTCGGCATGGAGCTGGAGGGCAGGGGTCCGGTCGAGGGAGGTTGGGCGGAGCAGGCGGAGCGCATCATCGGGCTCAGCGGGGTCCGGCAGGAGATCGCGATGTTGCGGATCCCGGGTGGGGTCGGCGGCATCGAGCTGGCGAGGTTCCACACGCCGAAGGCGATCAGCGCCGAGCCGGAGGTGGCGCCGGTGAACACCCTGGGCATTCGGCGCGTCATGTTCGCCGTGGACGACATCGAGGACGTCATCGCCCGGCTGCGTCCCCACGGCGCCGAACTCGTCGGGACGCTGGAGCAGTTCGAGGACAGCTACCGGCTCTGCTACGTCCGAGGCCCCGAGGGCATCATCGTCGGCCTGGCCCAGCAACTCGGCTGACGGTCCGTCGCGGCCCGCCCGGGCCTCCTCGGCCGGGCCACGCGGAGGTCGAGAGCATCGCGACCGCCGTGGTCGGGGGTGTCGGAGGGGCGCCTGCCGGTCGGGGGCAGGTGCCGACCGGCAGGCGGAGGGGCGTCGCGACGGGGTTCCCGGGATCACGAGGGTTTCGACGCGCGTCCTGGGGAGGTCGCCGGCGGGTTGCCGGAGGTCACTTCTCGGCGATGAACTCGTGGTAGCGGCCCATCCAGTACGGCAGCAGGTACGAGGTTCCGTCGTTCTCGCCGTACCCGTCGCCGCCCTGGTCCAGCTTGTACGGGTCGTGGTTCCAGTGGCTGATCACCCGCTCGTCGATCGGCAGCACGGTGCCGCTGCGGAGCATGCCGAGCTTCTTCGGGTCGGCGTCCGGGCGGATGTGCTGGTTGAGGTTGACGATGTCGAGGCGCTGGCTGTTGCTCTGCTTCCAGTCGATCATGTTGATCGGGAAGCGCTTGAGGGTGTCGATCGACTGCTGGAGCCAGGGTCCGTTCATCTCCAGCGGGAACGGGCCGTAGGCGTCGGTCCAGACCTGGTCCTTCAGGGTGAGGCCGGCGATGAAGTTGAAGAACGGGTTGAGCTCGTACTGCTCCAACTGCCAGTAGTCGTAGAGGGAGCGGGCCCAGGTGGCCTTGAGGCCGGCGTCCTGCTCGTAGCGGAGCAGGTGGTAGTAGTTCATGAAGGCCATCTCGTCGTCGGACTGGTTGCCGCCGCCGACTCCCGCGGTGACCTTGGGCTGCTGGGTGTTCAGGTCGTAGCCGTTCTCGTCGATGAGCTTGGCCTTGGCCTTGGCGTACTTTTCCGGATTTTTCGCGACATGCTCGGCGATGGTGAGGAAGGTGATGATCGTCTGGCTGTTGAGGCCGCGTTCCTCCCGCCGCCACGGGTTGCCGTTGAGCTCCTCCGGGTTGAAGAAGCCCCAGCGGGTGGGCCTGCCGTCATGGTCGGTCAGGGAGAAGTTGTGGTCGATCAGGTGGTCGGTGAGCCTGGTGACGACGCCCGCGACCTCGTCCTTCTCCGCCCCGGTCGCGACCAGGTCGTAGTAGAGCGCGTAGAGGAAGTAGTGGCCCACCAGTTCGTCGGAGCTGGCGTCGGTCTTCCAGAACCACTTGCCGTCGCCGCTCTTGGGCCAGCGCGGGACCAGGATCTTCCAGTACGCGTCGCCCTTCTGCTTGTCGCGGTCGTGCTGCTCGTTGTCCTTGATGTTGGGGTCGGTGGCCGTGGTCTCCAGGATCGTGCGGGCGATGAAGCCCTTGGGCGCCGGGTTGGTGCCGCTCTGGGTGACGTCCCCGAGGAACTTCAGGGCCTCGAACGCCTTGCGCGCGTTGGTCTTGGCCGTGGCGTCCTTGGTGGCGGCGTATTTGAACACCTCGGCCGCGCCGTACATGCCCGTCCAGAGGCCGTCGTTGTCGCTGGCGCCCTGGCCGTACTGGGTCAGATCGCCGGGCCTGGCCAGCCCGATGCCCTCGACGAAGCCGTACGGGGTGCGCTTGTGCCTGGCCTGGATGGCCTGCTCGTAGACGGCCGCCTTCTCCTCCAGCGTCGTACGGCGGGCCTCGATGACTCCGGCGGCCGTGGCGGTGCCGAAGTAGGCGTTGGCGTCGGCGTCCACGGCGATGGCGGCGACCGCGTCGTCCGGCAGCCAGCGGCGGCCCTGGCGGTACTCCCAGGTGGTGCCGTCGAAGTGCACGGCGCCCTTGGCCGTGCCGAGCCAGACGTCGCCGCCGGCGCCGGGGGCGATCGCGGTGAAGCCGAGCATGGGCAGACCTTCGGCGGGACCGTACTGCTTGACGGTGGCGCCGTCCCTGAGCCCGAGTCCGGTGGCGCCGGCCAGCCAGAGGCGGCCCTTGGAGTCGTAGGCCAGGTGGGTGGTGCCGACGGCGGGCGAGATCTGGGTCCACGAGCGGCCGGTCTGCTCGAAGACGGCGGTGGCGGTGGCGACGGCGACGGCACCGGACTCGGCGCGGGCCACGGCGGCGGCCTGACCCGGGAGCCGGTCGGGACGCCACGAGCCGCCGGGGCCCTTGCGGTAGAGGCGGTCGCCCTGGACGAGGATCAGGTCGTCACCGCCGACCAGCAGGGCCGTGGCCGGGTCGACCCCGGACGGAAGCCGATCGGCGCCTCCCTTGGCGGCGTCGGCCGGCTCGCCCTCCCCCGCCTTCCGGGCGGAGTCCTTCGCCGCGTTCCTGATCGTCAGCAGGCCGTCGGCAGTGAGGGCGACGAGGTCGTCGCCGCGCCAGACGACCTTGTAGGCGGCCGTGGCCGACAGGGAGGTCCAGGCGCCCGAGGCGTACAGGGCCAGGCCCTTGTCGTGGGCGGCGGCGATCACTCCGCCGGGGCCGGCGGCGAGTGCGGCGATCTTGCCTGACAGGGCGGGCAGCGTCGCGCCGACCTGGAGGACGAAGGGGTCGACGACCGTGGCGGCCTCGGCGGGCACGGCCGTGGCGGCCGGTCCCAGGGAGAGCGCGACGGTCGCCGCGAGCAGGAGGTTGTGGAGTCGTGCCATGAGGGTTCCTCCGGATGAGGGGGCTGCGAGATACAGTAAAGAGTCTTTATTGCATTCGAGCAAGAGTCTTTACTAGAATTCACGTCATGTCCCAGCATGCGACGCTCACCACCCTGCGCGAGATCAACGCCTCCGTGGTCCTGGAGGCCATCCGGGCCGACCCGCCGATCTCGCGGGCCGAGGTGAGCCGCCGCACCGGCATGACCAAGCCGACGGTGGCCAACGCCCTCGACCTCCTCGTGTCCGCCGGCCTGGTCCGCCAGGCCCAACCGCCGGGCGAGATGCACTACGGCGCGGTCTACTTCGAGCCGGTGCGCTCGTTGGCCCACGTCCTGGCCCTGGACATCGGCACCCGTTTCGTCCGCGGCGCGCTGTGCGACCTGAGCGGCACGATGCTGGCCAGGCACGACGAACGCATCGACGACTCCCGTCCGGCGACGATCCTGCGCGCCGCCGTGGCCGTGCGCGACGCTTTGGCCCCTGACACGGGTGGGGGGATCGAGCTGGTCGCGGCCGGGGTGCCGGGTGTCGTCGATCCCGAGGAAGGCGTCATCCGGCAGAGCAACCGGCCCGCGCTGGAGGGCATGGCGATCCGGGCCGGGCTGGAGGACGCGCTGGGCGTGCCCGCCGAGGTCGAGACCGACGCCAACCTGGCGGTCATCGGCGAGCACGCGCTCGGGGCCGGGCGGGGGGTCGCCGACTTCGCGTTCCTCTCCATCGGCGCCGGCGTCGGAGCCGGGCTGATCCTGGGCGACCGGGCGCATCGGGGTCACCGCGGGGCGGCGGGCGAGGTCGACGATCCAGCCCCCGGCGAGGACGAGCTGCCCGACAGCCCCTCCGGGGACGCCCTCATGAACCTCGCCCGCGCGTGGATCGCCACGAGTCTGCGCGACGGGGACACCGTGCTGCGGCTCGACGCCACGCCGGAGGCCATCTTCGCCGCCGCCTCCCAGGGAGACGGACTGGCCTCGGCCATCGTCGCCGAGGAGGCCCGGCGGATCGCCTTGCGGATCGCCACCATCTCGCGGGTCGTCGACGTCGAGCTGGTCGTGCTCGGCGGTGGCATCGGGCTGGCCTGCGAGAGCATCCTGCCGCAGATCAACGCCGCGCTGGCGGGCATGCTGCGGCATCCGCCCGACGTCGGGATCTCGGCGCTCGGCAACGCCCCCGTGCTGACCGGCGGCCTGGCGCACGGCACCCGCCTGCTCAGGGAGTCGGTCGCCACCCGGCGCATCTCGGCCGCCGCCAAGATCTCCGCTACGGCGAAGGCCGCCGGGACGGCCAAGGCCGCCACCACAGGTTCAGGGGTGGAGGGGCGATGAAGGTCACGGTCATCGGGGGCGGCTCCACGTACACGCCCGAGCTCGCCGGCGGGCTGGCCGAGCTGGAGCTCGACGAGCTCGTCCTCATGGATCCCGACCGGGAACGCCTCGACATCGTCGGCGGCCTCGCCTCCCGGATGCTGCGCGACAGGGCGGGACGCGTCAGGCTCACCACGAACCTCGACGACGCCGTCGAGGGCGCCGACGCCGTGCTGCTGCAATTACGGGTCGGCGGGCAACGCGCGCGGCACGGCGACGAGACCTGGCCGCTGGAGTGCGGCTGCGTCGGCCAGGAGACCACGGGAGCGGGCGGCCTGGCCAAGGCCCTGCGGACCATTCCCGAGGTGCTCCGCATCGCCGAACGGGTCCGCGTCCTCGCCCCCGACGCCTGGCTGATCGACTTCACGAACCCCGTCGGCCTCGTCACCCGCGCCCTGCTCGACGCCGGACACCGCGCCGTCGGGCTGTGCAACGTGGCCATCGGGTTCCAGCGGCTCTTCGCGCGGCTGCACGGATGCGAGCCGTCGAAGCTCACGCTGGGACATGTCGGGCTCAATCACCTGTCGTGGGAGCGGTCAGCCTGGGTGGACGGGGTCGACGTGCTTCCCGGGCTGATCGAGCGGCACGTCGCCGAGCTGGCCGGGGAGTGCGAGCTGCCCGCCGAGCTGATCATCGCTCTGGGCGTCGTGCCCTCCTACTACCTGCGCTTCTACTACGCGCACGACCAGGTGGTGGCCGAGCAGCGCGGACGCCCGACGCGGGCGCAGGAGGTGCTGGAGCTGGAGCGGCGACTGCTGGCGATGTACCCGTCGCTGAACGACAAGCCGAAGCTCCTGGAGCAGCGCGGCGGCGCGCACTACTCGACGGCCGCGGTCGACCTGCTCTCCTCGCTGCTCGCCGACCGGGGGGACGTCCAGGTGGTCAACGTCCGCAATGACGGGACCCTGCCCTTCCTGCCGGCGTCCGCGGTGATCGAGGCGCCGTCGCGGATCACCCGCGCCGGGGCCGTGCCGCTCGCCGTGCCCGAGGTGGAGCCCTTGCAGGCCGGGCTGATCGCGCACGTCAGCGCGTACGAGGAGCTGGCCGTACGGGCCGCGGCCCACCCTGATCGGGCGCATGTGGAGGCGGCGTTGCTGGCGCATCCGCTGGTCGGGCAGTACGACCTGGCGCAGGGGCTCGCCGACCGCCTGCTCGCGGCCCACCAGGCTTGGGCCTCATGACCGCACCCGCGGTCCTGGCGATCGACGCGGGCAACAGCAAGACCGACGTGGCGCTGGTCGACGGCTCGGGCGAGCTGCTCGCCTGGGTTCGCGGCGGCGGTTTCCAGCCGCACGGCCCGAAACTTCCCGCCGCGATCGACCTGCTCGCCGACCTCGTGGCGGCGGCCGTACGCGAGGCGGGCCGAACCCCCTCGGACGGCGCCGGGCCCGGGTACGTGGCGCGACGGGTGTCGGCGTTCCTGGCGCACTGTGATCTGCCGATCGAGCAGGACCTTCTGCAGACGGCCGTCGAAGCGCGGGGCTGGGCCCCCGAGGTCACCGTGGACAACGACACCTTCGCGATCCTGCGCGCGGGCGCGGACGTGCCGTACGGCGTGGCGGTCGTGTGCGGCGGGGGGATGAACTGCGTCGCGCGCGGCCCCGACGGGCAGGTCGCGCGGTGGCCGGCGCTGGGACGGCGCTCGGGCGACTGGGGCGGCGGGGAGTGGCTGGGCGAGGAGGTGCTGTGGTGGGCCGTGCGCGACGAGGACGGCCGCGGCCCGCGCACCCTGCTGCGCGAGGCCGTCGCGAGGTGGTACGGCCTGGCGGACGTCGCCTCGGTGTGCGTGGGCTTCCACCTCGGGCACCTGCCCGAGGAACGGCTGCACGAGCTGGTGCCGGTGCTGTTCGAGGTCGCCGGACGCGGGGACGCCGTCGCCGTCTCGCTGGTCGAGCGGCTGGGCGACGAGGTCGCCGCCTGGGCCGCCGCGGCGATCGCGCGGCTGGACTGGGGCGAGGTGGGCGTGCCCGTCGTGCTGGGGGGCGGGGTGCTGACCGGCCGGGACGCCCGGTTGATGGCCCGGATCGGCGAGGGGCTGCCCGGCGTGGACGTCCGGGTGCTGGACGCGCCGCCGATCGTGGGGTCGGCGCTGCACGGGCTGGACCGCCTCGGGGGGACGTCCGAGGCGGTGGAACGGCGGCTCAGGGCCGGGTTCGCCGGCCGGCGGCCGTCGGCACCTCGTGCTTGAGCCCGGTTGACGCCTAGTTTGGTGTAGAACGTGGTGGCCTGGGTGTTTCGCACGGCTATGCCCAGGCGATCGCCTCCGTAGGCAGACTTCATGCCGGCTGCCCTGTCGTTCCGATTTTTGAGAGTTCTGGTAAAGACTCTTGCCTAGATGAAATAAAGACTCTTTACTGTCTTCATGAAGTCAGCCGGCTTTGCCGTCCGTGGAGTCATCGAAGGGTTCTACGGGCGTCCATGGAGTCACGAGCAGCGGCTCGACCTGCTCGGCTTCCTCGGCGCGCGAGGCATGAACACCTACGTGTACGCGCCGAAGGCCGACCGGCCCTCCTGGCGGGAAGCCGGCGTCCAGGGGCTCGCCGAGCTGGCCGCACGCGGCAGGCAGGCGGGGGTCGACGTCGTCCACTGTCTCTCCCCCGGCCTGTCGCTGCGCTACTCCGACGGCAAGGACGTCCAGGCCCTGTGCGTGGCGTTCGAGCAGGCCATGGAGGCCGGGGCCGCCGGGGTGGGGCTGCTGCTCGACGACATCCCCATGCGGCTGCGGCACCCCCGGGACGTCGCCGCCTTCGACGACCTCGCGCAGGCCCAGGTCGCGCTCATCGACGCCGTCTTCGCGCGCACCGGACGGCTGACGGTCTGCCCCACCGTCTACTGCGGAACCGGCGACCACCCCTACCTGCGGGCCCTGGGCCTGATCGACGCCCGGATCGACCTGTTCTGGACCGGCCGGAGCATCTGCTCCCCCACCATCGACCTGGCCGACGCCGCCGCCGTCACCCGCACGCTGAACAGGGCCCCGCTCTACTGGGACAACTACCCGGTCAACGACGTCGCGATGAGCCACGAGCTGCACGTGGGGCCGTACCAGGGCAGGGACAGGCACCTGTACCGGTTCGCGACCGGCGTCGTGGCCAACGGCATGGAGCTCTACGAATCCTCGAAGATCGCCTTCGCCACCGTCGCCGACTACCTGCGCGACCCGGAGGGCTACGACCCTCAGGAGAGCTGGGAGCGGGCCCTGGCCGACGTCGTCGGCGACGGCCAGGACCTGGCCGCCTACCGGATCTTCGCCGACAACGTGCGCGGCTCCTGCCTGGAACCGCACGACGCGCCCAGGCTCACGGGGGTGCTGGAGCAGTGGGCGTTCGAGCGCGAGTCCGGTGACGCCTCGGCGGCCGACCGGCTGCTCGCCGTACACGCGAAAGAGCTGCTGGACGCGGCCGGGCACCTGCTGCGCGGGCCGGTGCGGCGGCGCGCGCCGGTGGAGGAGGCCCGGCCCTGGCTGGAGGAGTTCGAGCGGGGCGCGCAGGCGCTGCTGGCCGCCGCTCGTCACGACTTACGACCGCACCCCCGTCGCCCCGCCCGCAAGCGGGTGTTCGGCGACTGTCTTGAGGAGTTCCCATGGTGAACAGGACGGCCGGGGCGCTCGCCCTGATGCTGCTGGTGTCGGCCTGCGGCGGCGGTGGGCAGAGCCCGGCCACCGACAAGGTGTTACGGATCGCGATGAGCTCCCCGGGCGAGGAGCAGATCAAGGTGTGGAAGGACGTCGCGGCCCAGTACGAGAAGGCGCACCCGGGCGCCAAGGTCGAGCTCAACTTCCAGGAGGACGACCTCTACCAGACCATCGGCCTGCAGAACCTGCTCAACGGCCGGCAGGCGCCCGACATCTACTTCGAGTGGGCGGGCGACCGGCTGCGCACCCGGGTCAAGGACGGCTTCGCGGCCGACATCTCCCCCCAGGTCACCTCAGGCCCCCTCAAGGGTCTCATCCCGGACGAGGCATACAAGCGCACCACCATCGACGGCAAGACCGTCATGGTGCCCTTCGCGGCCGACGTGACCAACGTCCTCTGGTACAACACCAAGATCCTGGCCGACGCCGGGGTGCAGCCGCCCAAGACGTTCGAGGAACTCCTCACGGCCTGCGACACGCTCAACGCCAAGGGCGTCACCCCGATCGCCTCGGGCAACAAGGACCTGTGGGCCGCCGGCAACTGGCTGTCCCACCTGGTCTCCCGGGTCGTCGGCGAGCAGTCCTACCAGGACGTGCTGTCGGGCAAGGCCCCCATGGCCAACCCCGACTGGGAACGCGCGCTCGGCTACGTGGCCCAGCTCCGCGACCACCGGTGCGTGAACAAGAGCGCCAACGCGGCCAACGACAACGAGGGCGCGCAGCTGTTCTTCCAGGGCAAGGCCGCCATGCACCCGATCGGTTCGTGGTTGGTCAGCTGGGCCCTGGACGAGGCGCCCAAGCTGGAGTTCGACTACGTCAACCTGCCGGCGATGACCGGCGGCGCCGGTGACCAGGAGAGCGTGATCGGCGTCGTCACCGGCTACGTGATCAACGCCAGGAGCGCGAAGGTCAAGGAGTCGGCCGAGTTCCTGGCGCTGCTGAACTCCCCGGCCAACGCCGCCGCGTTCGTCAAGGCGGGCACCGTGCCCCAGGCCAGGGCGGAGGGCGCCGAGCAGGTGGACGCGCGCAGCACCCGGCTCAACGACCTGCTGGCCGACGCCAGGACCGTGGTCTCGCCGCCGGACACCGGCTACGACCTCAAGCGCGCCGACGCGCTCTACCGTGCTCTGGCCGCGGTGCTCGGCGGGGCGAAGTCTCCCAAGGAAGCGCTGGCCGTCGCGGGATGAGACGCAAGCTCACGCCGTACCTGTTCGCCGCCCCGGCGCTGCTGGTGTTCGGCTTCGCGGTGCTCGCGCCCGCGCTGGCGACCGGGGCGTTCAGCCTGACCGAGTGGACCGGTTTCGGGCCGATGACGTTCGTCGGCTTCGACAATTTCCTCAGAGCAGCCCAGGACACGATATTTCTGGACTCGTTTGTTCATGTCGGTGTCTATATCCTTTTCACCATCGTTCTGGAGGTCGCGGTCGGGCTCGTCCTGGCCGGGCTGCTGGTCACCCGGCGCGGCGGGGCGCCCTGGTTCCGCGTGGCGCTGTTCACGCCGGTGATGCTGCCGATGGTGGTCGTGGCCGTGTTGTGGGCGTTCGTCTACAACGCCGACTTCGGCCTGGTCAACGCCCTCCTTGACGTCGCCGGCCTGCCGGGCAAGGTCTGGCTGGGCGACGAGGGCACCGCGCTGCTGGCCGTCTGCGCGGTCTCCGGCTGGGTGTACGCCGGGTTCTACATGGCGATCTTCTACGCGGCCTTCGCCCAGATCCCGTCGGACGTGGTCGAGGCCGCCCGCCTCGACGGCGCCGGCGAGCTGGCCATCTTCCGCCGCATCAAGGTACCGATGATCAGAGACGCGGTCGAGGTCTGCCTGCTGCTCTGCGTCACGGGCGGTTTCCAGACGTTCGACTTGTTCTACGTCATGACGGGCGGCGGGCCGTACAA
This sequence comes from Nonomuraea sp. NPDC049607, assembly GCF_040675375.1. NCBI lineage: Bacteria > Bacillati > Actinomycetota > Actinomycetes > Streptosporangiales > Streptosporangiaceae > Nonomuraea > Nonomuraea sp. NPDC049607. Next base: position 76,016 of record NZ_JBFAOV010000014.1, on the reverse strand, counting down.
CGCGACGGAGATCCCCACCACCTACCTGACCCGCGTGGTCTTCCGCGACGGCGAGGTCGGGTACGGCTCCGCCATGGCGGTGCTGATGACCGCGGCCGTCGTGCTCATCGGGCTGGTCTTCATGCGCCTGCGCAGGAGGACGGCCCGATGAGAAGGCTCTCGACCGCGCTGCTGGCCGTGGTGTCGGCGGCGTTCTTCCTGCCGTTGTTGTGGATGGTCGCCTCCAGCTTCAAGTCCAACGCGCAGATCTTCGCCGACCCGTTCGCCCTGCCCGAGGCGCTGGACTTCGGCCGCTGGGCCGAGGCGTGGGAGTTCGGCGGCATCGGCGGGTACGCGCTCAACAGCGTGATCGTGACCTCGGTGTCGGTGCTGCTGATCCTGGCGTTGTCGTCGGCGGCGGCGTTCGCGTTCAGCCGCTTCGAGTTCCGCGGGCGCGGGCTGCTCATGGGCCTGCTGGCGCTCGGGCTGCTGCTGCCGCTGCAGTCGTACTTCATCGCCCAGAGCACGATGTTCACCGAGCTGGCGCTGAGCGACACCCGGTGGGCGTTGATCATTCCGTACACGGCCATGGGGTTGCCGCTGGCCACGTACCTGATCAAGGTCTACCTGGACGCGCTGCCGCGCGAACTGTTCGAGGCCGCGCACATCGACGGCGCCTCCGACCTGCGGGTCTACCTGCTGATCGCGCTGCCGTTGCTGCGGCCCGGGCTGGCCACGGTGGCGGTGTTCTCGGCGCTGTCGTGCTGGAACGAGTTCCTGCTGGCCCTGCTCTACATCCAGGACGACTCGCTCAAGACCATCCCGACCGGTCTGCTGGCCTTCTCCAACCGGTACGTCACCGACTACGGGCTGCTGTTCTCGGCCCTGTCGATCATCACGCTGCCGATGATCGCCGTGTACGTGGTGTTCAACCGCCAGGTGGTGAGCGGGATCACGGCGGGGAGCCTCAAGTAGACGGGTACCCGTACGGCCGGGCGTGCCGGCCGTACGGGCCGCCGGTCAGGGGTTGTCGTAGCCGATCCACTGGATGAACCAGCCGAACTGCTGCGCGGCCGCCGGGGAGAGCGGTGAGGCGTCCCGCCACTGCACGTACACGCGGAACTTGGTGGCGGTGGCGTCGTAGACGGCGCTGGGGCCGACCAGGTTCCACTGGTTGCCGCCGGTGCTGCCGATGGAGGTGACGTAGACGGGACGGCCGGTGAAGTGCGCGGACGAGGTGTCGACGTCGATGTAGATGCCGTTGGGACCGTAGGGCTGCCATCCCTGTCCGGGGGTGGTCTGACCGGAGGCGATGCGGGCGGTTGGCATGAGGGGACTCCCTTCACCCAGAACTTTGTCGCTTTGAGTATTTGATCCACTACTGTTCGTGTCGAGCCATGAAGCCCTATCCCTCCGGGCGCAAAATTCGAGCCGACGGGACGCCCCCGTCCCCGTCCCCCACGAGTCGGCCCGGCGGCGGGGACCGCGCCCGTGAGCATGCCGCGCAGCGTGCGCTCGGGGACGGCCTGCCAGAACCGGTTGAGGTCCTCAGGCGTGGAGACCAGGCCGCCGCCGGCGCCGAAGGCGTGGCCCGGAAGCCGGGTCAGGTCCGTCTCGCCCTTTCCGGGGGAGGTGAGGTCGATGCCGTAGGTGTGGGCGTGCCGCCCGCGGAGGTCGAGCTCGCCCTGCTTGGGCCAGTACGTGCCCGGCAGCCCCTTGAGGACTCCCTCTTCGGTCACCCGGCGGAGTCCTTGCCGGTCACGCCTGCGACCAGGCAGTTGGTGTTGGAGTAGGACCACTGACCGCCCGGCCTGCCGGTGAGGGGGCGGGTGAGGGCGAGCGCGAGGTGATCGGCGGGGTACGCATCGGGGACATCTCCTCAGTGGGTGGCGATGTCCCCATCCTTGGGCGTTCCGCTTCCAAGATCAGTCACGTGGGCCGGTTCGTTGCGGCAGGGCCTGCCCTTCCCCGTGGCTTGGGGTCCTGCGCGTCGCCCCTCAGGTCACCAGGCCCCTGCGGTAGGCGTAGACCACCGCCTGGACGCGGTCGCGCAGGTCGAGCTTGGTCAGGATGCGCGACACGTACGTCTTGACGGTCTCCTGGCTGATCACCAGCGTGGCGGCGATCTCGCTGTTGGATCGGCCGTCGGCGATGAGCCGCAGCACCTCCAGCTCGCGCGGGGTCAGCACGGTCTCCTCGGACGCGGCCGGGGCGGGGCGGATGCGGGCCGCGTACCGGCCGACGAGCTGCCGCGTCACCTCGGGGGCCAGCAGCGCCGCGCCCGAGGCGACGGTACGGATGCCCTGCAGCAGCTGCGCCGGCGGGGCGTCCTTGAGCAGGAAGCCGCTGGCCCCCGCGCGCAGCGCCTCGTAGACGTACTCGTCGAGGTTGAACGTCGTCACCACGAGCACCTTGACCGGGTTCTCGACCCCCGCGCCGGCCAGCAGGCGGGTGGCCTCGATGCCGCCGAGCACCGGCATGCGCACGTCCATGACGACGATGTCGGGGCTCAGCCGGCGGGCGAGGTCCACCGCGGCGCGGCCGTCGCCGCACTCCCCCACCACCTCCAGGTCCGGCTGCGCGTCGATGATCGTCGCGAAGCCGGTGCGGATCAGCGCCTGGTCGTCGCAGACCAGCACCCGGACGGGCGCGCTCACGACGGGCCGCCCGCGGGGATCCGGGCCCGTACCACGAAGCCGCCGCCCGCCTGCCGGTCGGCGCCGAACTCGCCGCCCAGGGCCTCCACCCGCTCGCGGAGCCCGGCCAGGCCCCGCCCGCTCCCCCCCGGGGGAGGCGGCCCCGGAGCCGGGGCCGTCGGTGCCGACCACCACGCTGATCTCCTTCTCGCCGTAGCGCACCTGAACCACGGTCGGGCTGCCGTGGGCATGTTTGAGGGCGTTCGTCAGGGCTTCCTGCACGACCCTATAGGTGACGAACTCGGCGCTGCCCGCCGATTCCGCCCGGCTGCCCGCCTCGGCGAACTCCACCGGCTGCCCGGCCCGGCGGGTCTGCTCCACGAGGGTGTGGAGCTCGGCGGCGGACGGCAGGCCGACGTCGGTGTCATGGTCGGCCTTGAGCAGGTCGAGCATGTGCCGCAGGTCGGCGATGGCCCGCCGGCCGGTGTCGGTGACGGCATTCAGCGTCGCGTCGAGACGCTCGGGGACGGCGGTCAGGTACCGGGCGGCCTCGGCCTGCACCACCATCGCCGTCACGTGATGCGTCACGACGTCGTGCAGCTCGCGGGCGATCCGGGTGCGTTCCGCGGCGCGGGTGGCCTCGGCGAGGTGGCGGCGGCGTTCCGCCTCGGCGGCGCGGGTGGAACGCAGCCACGCGCCGATGCCCCAGGCGAGGACCAGGGCCAGGTAGAACACCACGTACCCCTCCACCCGCTCGGTCGCGCCGAGCCGGTCGAGGGCGAGCGCGAGCGGCACGTACGCCACCGACAGCAGGACCACGGTGACGCGCCGGTGGCGCTCCAGATGGGCGCCCGCGCTGATGAGCGCGATGGGCAGCACGTTGCTCGCGAACAGGTGGTAGGCGCGGAGCTGGTCGAGGACGAAGCCGAGCGACACCAGGGCCAGGCACACGGCCGGCCACCGCCGGCGGACGGCGAGCGGAAGGCACTCCAGGGCGATCACCGCGTACGCCAACGCGTCGAACGGGCGGGCCGGCAGGTCGCCAACCTGCGTGCCCTTGCCGTGGAGCGCCGGCAGGAGGGACGCGACGGCCAGCAGCAGCCCGAACAGCAGGTCCCGGACCACGACGTCGCACCGCCGCCACAGGTCCGTGGCACGCCGCAGATCGATCACCGGGCGAGCGTAGCGCTCGTGCCGCGCCGGAACGGGACCACGGTGCCACGGCGGCGGGCCAGCCACATGAACCCGGCCATCAGCAGCAGACCGGCCACGACCGCGTACGGGCTCGCCTCCGGACCGAACGCGCCGCCCGTGAGCAGGGCCGGGCCCGACGTCACACCGTGCAGCAACCCCTGCGTCGCGCCGTTGCCCGAGACCTCGGCGCTGAAGATGCCGGCCGCCGCGAAGTTCCAGCCGAAGTGCACGCCGATCGGCACCCACAGGGTACGGGTGGCGGCGTAGGCGGCGGCGAGCATGCCGCCCGCCTCGATCGCGACGGCGATCGCGCCCCACAGGTCGGCGTGCGGGTTGAACACGTGCGACAGGCCGAACAGCAGGCCGGTCAGCACGAGCGCGAGCCACGTCCCCATGCGTTCCTCGGCGATCCGGAACAGGATGCCGCGGAACAGCAGCTCCTCCGAGACCGCGGCGGCGGCCATGAAGCCGAACAGCCCGGCCGCGCCCGCCGGCGAGCCCGGGCCGTCGACGCGGTAGCCGCCGACGAGGGCGAGGTTCAGGATGACGGCCGCGAACAGCGCGACGCCGAGCAGCGTCCCCCGTGCGAGGGCGCGGGCCGCGCCGCGCGTCGCCACCTCCGCCGGCGCGCGCCGCTCGGACCACCGCACCACGCGGGCGTACACGAACAGCGCCAGGGCGGCCGTCCCCAGGCCGAGGAGCAGGGTGAGCGGCGGGCTTCCCTGTACCGCGCCCACGACCGCGCCGCCGGCGAAGGCGACCACCGCGACGGGCACGAGCTGTTTCAACAACCGCATGACGACTCCCTCACCTGACGGACGGTTCCACGGCGGAGGCCGCCGCGATGCCGGAAACGCTAGAGACGCGGCGGCCTGGAATCGTCCCCGTGCGGTGGACACTCTCGGGTAGCTCGTACGGGGGACGGCGGCCCTTCCCCGCGGGCCGTGCTTGTCCCCCGCGCGAGCTACCGGTGAATGTCCACCGTGCGGTGAAGATCCAGACACCGCCCGGTCCGTAGCGTTGCGGGCGCAGCCACGGCGTTCCGGTCGCGTTCTTCCGCTCGCGCCCGCCGTGCGCATCACCCCGGCGTCGACGCTCACTGGAGGACCTCGTGCTCGGCAAGATCAAGACACCCGTTGTGGCCGTGCTGTGCTGCGTGGGGCTCGGGGCGGGGGTCGCCGGTTGCGACGGCGACGCGATGGACAACTGGGACCCCTTCGCCCCCTCCTCACCGACCTCCGAAGCCGCTGCGATCTCCGGCACCGAGAAGATCACCGTGGCGGGCCGGTCGGTGAACGTGTCCTGTTCGGGCGAGCCGGCGAAGGACAGGCCGGTCGTCGTCCTGCTGCACGGCGGAGGCGACGGGCTGGACAAGATGGCCGCCCTGCAGAAGGCGCTGAGCGCGAAGAACCGGGTCTGCTCCTACGACCGGCTCGGCGCGGGCGCGAGCGACCAGCCGGACGGCCCGCAGGACTTCGCCGGCACCGGCCGGATCCTGACCGGGGTGCTCGACCGCGTCGCCGGTGACCATCCGGTCGTCCTGGCCGGTCACTCGCTGGGTGGCCTGATCGCCGCCAGGTACGCCCCCGACCACCAGGACCGGGTCAAGGGGCTGGTCCTGATGGACGCCACCCCGCCCACCATGACGAACGACATCGAGAAGGCGATCCCCGAGACCGCCGAGGGCCCGGCGGGCGAGCTGCGCGCGCAGAACCTGGCGATCTTCCAGGGGCGGAACCCGGAGAAGCTCGTCGTCGCCGACGGCGAGGTCCGCTCCGCCGGTGACATCCCCGTCGAGGTCGTCCGGCACGGCAAGCCGTACCTGGAGGCCCTGCCCGAGTACGGGCCGCGCCTGGAGCGGGCGTGGGCCGCGGGCCAGCGCAAGTGGCTCGCCCTGTCCAGCCGCGGCAGGCTCAGCACGGCCGCGGACAGCGGGCACTACATCTACGTCGACCAGCCCGACGTCGCCGCCCGGGCCATCGACCGCGTCACCGCGGAGGCCGCCCGTCAGGCGACGCAGGGCGGATGACCTGCGCGGCGCTCACGGCCCCCTCAGGTTCTGATACAAGACTGGATCATGACCGCAGTGTTCGTCAGGTTCGCGCCCGAGGATGTCGATGACCTGGTCGCGTTCCTCAGTCCCCTGGCAGGACGAGCCCGGCGCCTGACGGTTCCCGCCGGACAGGGCGGCATCCCAGGCACCCGGCCGCGATGAGTTTCGGCGCCCCGCCGAGTCCTCACCCCGGACGACCCCTACGACCAAGGAGGAGTTTCATGGGCCAGGTCTTCTACTGGATGAACACCTCGATCGACGGCTACATCACCGATTCCGACGGCGACATGGCTTTCATGGACCCGCCCGAGGACTTCCGCCAGGAGGCGAACGACCATGTCCGCCGGACCGGCGCGTTCCTGTTCGGGCGGCGGCTGTACGAGGCGATGGAACAGCCCTGGACGCAGGACCTCGGCGGCGACGGCGCCCCGGCCGTCGAGCGGGAGTTCGCCGAGCTCTACAGGAAGACGCCGCGGTACGTCTTCTCCGACACCCTCCAGACCGTGCGCGACGGGGTCACGATCGTCCGGCGCGAGGACGCCGCGTCCGTGGTGACGCGCCTGAAGCGGGAGATCGACGGCCCCCTCCAGCTCGGCGGCCCCGAGCTGGCCGTCTCCCTGCTGGACCTGGTCGACGAGTTCTGGATGTACGCGTTCCCGGTGATGGTCGGGGGCGGCAGGCCGTACCTGCCCGTGCGGGAGAACCTGCGGCTGCGCCTGGTCGAGCACCGTTCCCTGGCCTCGGGAGTCACGTTCCGGCGCTACGTGCGCCCCTGACGGGCGGCCGGTTCCGGCGGTGGCGTGCCGCCCGGCCGCGACGACGGGCCGTCCTCGTGGCCGCCGAAGGAGCGCCGGTAGGCGGCGGGCGTCGTGTGCACCAGGGAGTGGAAGCGTCTGCGGAGGTTGGCCGCCGAGGACAGGCCGACCTTGGCCGCGATCGCCTCCACCGGCAGATCGGTCTCCTCCAGCAGGGCGCGCGCCGCCGTGACGCGTTGCTGGAGCAGCCATCGTCCGGGGCTGACACCGAGCTGTTCGGCGAACCTGCGGGCGAGGGTCCGCGGGGAGACCTTGGCCCGGGCGGCCAGGTCGTCGAGGGTGAGGGGCGCGTGCAGCCGTTCGCCGGCCCAGTCGAGGACCGGCGCCAGGGACTCCGGCAGGCGGTCGGCAGGGGGCACGGTGCTGTACTGCAGCTGGCCGCCCTCGCGGTGCGGCGGCATGACCATGTGGCGGGCGACGTGCGCGGCGTAGGCGGCGCCGTGGTCGGCTCGGGCCAGGTGCAGGCACAGGTCGATGCCCGCGGCGGTGCCGGCGCTGGTCGCGAGGTCGCCCAGGTCGATGTACAGCGTGTCGGGTTCGACCCGGACGTCGGGGAAACGGGCCGCGAGCTCGGCGGCGAGCCGCCAGTGGGTGGTCGCCCTGCGGTGATCCAGCAGCCCCGTCTCGGCGAGCAGGAAGGCGCCCGAGCAGATCGCGACGAGGCGGGCGCCTCGCCGGTGGGCCCGCCGGACCGCGTCGATCACCGCGGGCGGAGCCGGGTGGTCGCGCCGGTGCCAGCCGGGGATCACCACCGTGTCGGCGGCCTCCAGCGCCGACAGGCCCTCGCCGACCGCCATGTCGTATCCCGCCAGGGTCGGCACGACCCCCGGACGTTCGGCGCACACCTGGAACGCGTACCGGGACGGCAGGCCGGGACGGCGCACGCCGAAGACCTCGGCGGCGCACGCCAGCTCGAACGTGGACTGCGGCGGCAGGACCAGCGCGACCACTCGCTGAACACTCATGGCAAGAAAATACCCGCAGACGTCAATCCAGACACTGGGCGGGGGCCGCGTCCGCCGGGACGATGGCGTCATGACGCAAGAGACGAGTGACGTACAGATCCTGCATGTCGACGAGGTCGACCCCGTCGAGGTCGTTCCCGGGATCATCCGGCGGCGCCTGCCCGCCACCGAATGGGCCCGCGGCTGGATGTACGACTTCGCCCCGGGGACCGAATGGCCCGAGGTGGACGTGCACGAGGGCGAGGAACGCTATTACGTGATCTCGGGCGAGTTCATCGACCGGGGGCGGCGGCTCGGACCGGGCAGCTACGTCGTGTTCGCGCCGGGCAGCACGCATCGCCCGCGTACGGAGACCGGCGCCCGCATGCTGGGCATCAGCATCCTCACCCGGTAACCGTCATTGAAAGTGAGACGTGCGCGCGTTTCCATCCGTACGCGAAAAGACAGAATAATCCTTGCGCCTCATGACGGGACGGGTAAAGCTCTTCGGGGCGAGCCGCCGCCGGATCGCTCTGGAACTCATGATCCTTCGGTGAGGGCAACGAGTAATGGAGAACCTGAGTGCCGAACTGCGTCTGCGACGTGAACAGGCCGGCCTGACCCAGCAGGAACTCGCCGCCCGGTCCGGGGTGAGCGTCGCCGTGATCCGCGACGTCGAGCAGGGCCGCACGCGCCGTCCGCGCGCCGAGACCCTGCGTCGCCTGTCGGACGTCCTTCCGCTGGTCACGTCCGGATCGGGCGATCCCCTCGGCGGTCCGGCGGCGTCGTCGGCGGTCTGGCTGCGCATACTGGGCCCGCTCGAAGCGCTGACGCACGGATCGTCGGCCGCGTTGGGCGGCGAGCGGCAGAGAGGCATTCTCGGACTGCTCGCGTTGTCCGCGAACCAGGTCGTGCCGATGGAATCCATCGCCGACGCATTATGGGGTGACGCGGCCGGCGACGGTCATGTACGAGCGGTGCACGGCCATGTCAGCAAGCTTCGCCGCACATTGCACCACGGGGCCCGGGACAAGAAACTCATCATTTGCCGTCAGCACGGTTATCAGCTGTCCGTGACGGACGGCGAGGTGGACGTCCTGGCGTTCCGGCGGCTGGTTCGCCAGGCGCGGGAACATCGCGACAGGGCCGAGCTCGACGCGGCCGCGGTGTCGTTCGGGCAGGCGATGGACCTGTGGCGGGACAGCCCGCTGCTGGACGTCCCGGCGCTGCACAACCATCCGAGGGTGTCCGCGTTGAGCGCCGAGCGGGTGACGGCCGCGCTGGAGTTCGCTGAGGTGGCCGACTCGCTCGGCCGGCACGAGCTCGTCCTGTCGCCGCTGCGTGCGATCACGCAGGTGGAACGGCTGCACGAACGGGCGCACGCGCGGCTGATGATCGCGCTGGCCGGCTGCGGCGAGCAGGCCGCCGCGCTGGAGGTGTTCAGCGGGATCAGCCGGCGACTGGTCGACGACCTGGGGGTGTCCCCGGGCCCGGAACTCGTGGACGCGCAGCTCCACGTGCTCCGGCAGGGAGTAGGCGACGCCGTGGAGCTCCGGACGGCGGAGCCGGGCACCGGCACGCCCGCCGCTCCTCGCGAGCTGCCCCCCGTGGTGCCGGGTTTCGTCGGGCGGTCGGGGCTGATCGACGCGCTCGTGCGCGACGTGGTCGGCAGGCGTCCGCAGCCGATCCTGATCTCCGGCTGTGGTGGCATCGGCAAGTCGGCGCTGGCGGTCAAGGTCGCCTGGCAGGCCGCCCGCCATTTTCCCGACGGGCAGTTCTACCTCAACCTGCACGGCTCGACGCCGGACCTCGAACCGCTGGAACCCCTGCGCTCCCTCGGCCGCCTGCTGCGGTCGCTCGGCGTGGACCGGGCCGCCGTCCCCACGGACGTGGACGAGGCCGCCGCCCAGTTCCGGTCCCGCACCGCCGGTCGCCGCATGCTGTTCGTCTTCGACAACGTGCTGGACGTCCGGCAGGTACGCGCGCTCCTCCCGGCGAGCCCGACCTGCGGCGTCATCGTGACCAGCCGCAGGACGCTCGCCGCGCTGGAGGGCCGCGTCCCGTACGAGCTGGAGGTGCTGCCCGAGGAGGACTGCCGCGCCCTGCTGACCCGCCACGCCACCGATCCCTCCACCGGGCCCTCCACCGGGCCGGACGACATCGAGGCCCAGAACGCCGTCGCCCGGCAGTGCGCCTACCTGCCGCTGGCGCTCTCGATCGCGGCCGCCCGGCTGTCGGTGCGGCCCGCGTGGACCTGGCGGACGCTGGCCGAGAGGCTGGCCGAGGAGGGGCGGCGGCTCACGGAGCTGGAGCTGGAGGACCGCGCGGTCAGGGCCAGTCTCATGGTCGGCTACCGGGATCTCGACCCGGCGCAGGCCCGCATGTTCCGGTGCATGAGCCTGCTCGGCGTCACCGAGCTCGGCGTGGACACCGCCGCCGCCCTCGCCGGTCTCCCGGTCCCGACCGCCGAGGACCTGCTCGACCAGCTCACCGAGGCGCATCTGGTGCAGACCGCCGCCCCCGGACGTTATTGCGTGCATGACCTGACCCGGCTCTTCGCCCGGGAGCTCGCCGCGGAGCACGACCCGCCGGAGGAGCGGCGACATGCCGTCCTGCGCGCGCTGCGCAGCCGGCTGGCCGTCGCCAGGGACGCGAGCAGGCAGGTGATCCCCGTCGCCGTGTGGCGTACGGCGCTGGGGCCGGAGACGCCCGGCGCGGGGCCGGGCTTCCGCGACCGCCACGAGGTGTACGCGTGGGTCGACGCGGAGGCCGCGCAGCTTCCGGCGGTGCTGGGCAGCGCGGCGGCGCTGGGCGCCGACGACCTGGTCACGGCCCTGTCGGCGGCGCTGTTCTTCCCGCTGTACGAACGAGGGCGGTGGCGGGAGCTGTGGGAGGTCAGCGAGATGGGCGCCGCCGCGGCCGACCGCGTGGGCGACCCCCACCACCGGGCGGTCACCCACGGCGACCTCGGTTACGTGCTGGCCGACCTCGGCCGACTGGACGAGGCGCTGGTCCACCTGAAGGTGTCACTCGCACAACACCGGCTGACCGGCAACCGCCGGGGAGAGGCCGCCCAGCTCGACCGCTTGGGGGTCGTCCACAGCAGGCTGGGCCGGTTCGCGGAGGCCGTCGGCCACTTCCGCCTCTCGGTCGACCTGGAGAGCGGCCAGGGCAACCGGTACGGCGAGGCGATCACGCTCACCAACCTCGGGCTCACCTACCTGCGCAGCGGCGACCCGGAGGCGGCCGTCACGGCCTTCTGCGACGCCCTGTCCGGCACCCGCGAGATCGAGGACCTGGTGGGTACGGCCATCGCGCTCGGCTACATCGCCGAGGCCAACCGGCGCATGGGCCGCCACCGGGAGTCGGAGCGCTACTTCCGGATGGCGCTGGACGCCGACCGCGCGGCCGACGACCTCGGCAGCTGCACCGAGGCCCGCCACTGGTGGGGCCTGAGCCTGGTGCACCGTGCGCTCGGGGCGGAGGATCGTGCCCGGGAGTGCCGGCGCAACGCCGTGACGATCCTGCACGACCTCCGGCTCATCAGCGCCGGCGAACGGTCCCGCATCGAGACCGGCGACGACCCGGGCACGCCGGACGTCATCCTCAGGAACCTGTGAGCGCGGCGGCCGTACTCCTTCCCGTACCGGGGGCCGCATTCGGCCGCAGGGCCGACGTCGTCGCAGGTCACCGCGCCTTTCGGGTGCGGGATTCCGCGCGCCGGCGGCCGCCACAAAATCGCAAGATCCGCCGTTCAGGATGGAGTGATCCATCGAGGAACGGCGAGCCCGGGCCTCGCTGACGACCAGTTGGTGAAGGAGAGCGGAACCATGATCGCGACGATCACGAGAATCAGCGACCGCCTGCTGGAGCGGGTCGTGCCCAAGGCCGAGGCGTCGGCGACCGCGGCCGGCTGCACCTGGCGGTACATGTGCTGCACCATGGGCGGCCAGGTCGTCTACGGCAAGAGGCTGTACGACCTCGTCCACGGCACGAACTGCTCCGCGTGCACGGTCATCTCCAGCTACTGCTAGCCGTTGAGCGCTTGTCCGCCCGGCCGGGCGGACAAGCGCGTTTTGATCTCCGTATCGAGGAAATCTGGTGGAGTTTGTCGCTTTTGGCGGCCAGTGTCTGATCGGTGTCGTCTTCGCGATGTCGGCACTGAGCAAGGTCCGCGGCCGCACGGCCTTCGCCGAGTTCGTCCGGGCGACCGGCGCCCTTCTCACCGCCCTGCTGGGGCGCGGCACGGGACCGCGGACCGCCCGCCGGGCCGCGGTCGTGGTCGTCGTGGCCGAGTCGGCCGTCCCGGTGCTGATCGCCGCGCAGGCCCTTCATCCGCTCGCGTCCGTCGCGGGGTCGGCCGCCGCAGCCGTCCTGCTCGGCCTGTTCAGCGCGGCGATCGTCCGCGCCCTGCGTCGCGGCGTGCGCACGTCCTGCCGGTGCTTCGGGACGTCCCAGGCCCCCTTGGGACGACGCCATCTGGCCCGCAACCTCGGCCTCCTGGCGGTCGCCCTGACCTGCGGAGCCGCCCACCCGCAGGCATGGTCTCAACCGGCCGGCACGGCGGTCGCGGGCGGCGCGGGAGTGGTGCTGGCCGTGCTCGTCAGCCGGCTGGACGACCTGGTCGAACTGTTCGTGTCCCCGGCGGCGAACGCCGGACCGGTGCCGAAAGGAGAACGTCATGTCGATGCTCGTCACCGGGATGATCCTGGTAGGGGCGCTGTGCCTCTTCGACCTGGTGCTGACGCTGGGAGTGGTCAGACGGCTGCGGGAGCACACCGACCAGCTCCAGAGCCTCCTGTCCCACGGTGACCGTTCGCCGGGGAGGGTCCGCGGGAGCGTCGGCGACTTCCTGGCCACCACCGTCGACGGCGAGCCGGTCTCCCGCGACCTGCTGACGGGCGAGACCCTGGTCGCCTTCTTCAGCCCCGGCTGCACGACGTGCCGGGAGACGCTGCCGGAGTTCGTCGAGTTCGCCCGCGGCCTGCCGGGCGGGCGGCGGCAGGTCCTCGCCGTCCTCGCCGGTGACCGGGAGGACAGCGACGAGATGGTCCGCACGCTCACTCCGGTGGCCCGCGTGGCCGTGGAGGAGTTCGACGGCGAGCTCAGCCGGGCCTTCGCGGTCGACGGGTTCCCCGCGCACTACGTCGTCGACAGCACCGGCGCGCTGCTCGCCACCGCGCCCGACGTCGCCCTGCTGCGGGCCACGAGGGCTGCGTGAGCCGGGAGCCCCGGACATCCCCCGGCGCGTTCGCGGCCACCGCGGCGCGTGCCGTGGCGCTGACGTTCCGGTCGACGCCCCTGCACGGCCTGGCGTACCTGGTGTGCACGGCGGCGGTCGCGGTGGTCCCGATCGCGGTGGCCTGGCTGACGAAGACCGTCCTGGACCGGTTGACGTCCGCGCCGGGCTCGCCGTCCGGGCTGGTGGGGTCCGCGGCCGGGCTGGCGGCGGCGGGGGTCGCGCTCGGGGTCGTGCCGCGCGTCGCCCAGTACCTGCGGGCCGAGATGGAGCGCAGGGCCGCCCTCCGGGCGCACGACGAGCTGTTCGCGGCGGTCGAACGGGTGGCGGGGGTGGCCAGGTTCGAGGATCCGCACTTCCAGGACCGGCTCCGGCTGGCCCAGCAGAGCGCGTCCGCGCCGGCCAGGACCGCCGACGCGGTGTTCGAGGTGGTACGCGGGGCGCTCACCCTGGGCGGGTTCCTCGGCTCGCTGACCGTGATCAGCGCGGAGTTCACCGTCGTCGTGCTGGCCGCCGCCGTCCCCACGGTGGTCCTGGAGCTGCAGCTGTCCCGGCGGCGCGCCGCGATGATGTGGCGGATCGGCCCGATGGAACGGCGGCAGATGTTGTACGGCGACCTGCTGGCCAGCGCGGCGGCGGCCAAGGAGATCCGGCTGTTCGGCCTCGGCGCCTATCTCCGCGGCCGGCTGGTCGCCGAGCGGCGCGCCGCCGACGACGCCCGGCGGCGGACGGACCGGCGGGAGGTCGTCGTCCAGGGGGCGCTGGCGGCGCTGTCGGCGGTCATCGCCGGTGGCGGCCTGGTGTGGGTCGTCGTCGCGGCCGGGCGGGGGCAGGTCACGGTGGGTGACGTGTCGATGTTCGTGGCCGTCGTCGCCGGACTGCAGGGGGCGCTCGGCGGGCTGATCACGTCGATGGCCGGGGCGCACCACCAGGTGCTCCTGTTCGGCCACTACGTCGCGGTGGTCGACGCCGGGCCGGACCTGCCCGCGCCGGACGATCCGGCGCCGCTGCCCGCGCTTCGCCACGGCATCGAACTGCGCGACGTCTGGTTCCGCTACAGCGACGACCATCCGTGGGCGCTGCGCGGCGTCACCCTCTTCCTCCCCCATGGCGCCTCGACGGCACTGGTCGGCCACAACGGCGCGGGCAAGAGCACGCTGGTCAAGCTGCTGTGCCGGTTCTACGACCCCACCCGGGGGGCGATCCTCTGGGACGGGGTGGACCTGCGCGACGTGCCCGTGGAGGAGTTGCGCCACCGCGTCGGCGCGGTGCTCCAGGACTTCATGACCTACGACTTCAGCGCGGCCGACAACATCGCCATGGGCGACCTGACGGCGCTCGGCGACCTGGAACGCATCCGCGGCGCGGCCGTCCGGGCCGGGATCGACGGCACCCTGTCCCGCCTGCCCCACGGCTACGGGACGCTGCTGACCCGGCTGTTCTTCGCCGACGACGAGACCGACGACCCCGGGAACGGGGTGATGCTGTCCGGCGGCCAGTGGCAGCGGGTGGCGCTCGCGCGGGCCTTCCTCCGCGAGGACCGGGACCTGATGATCCTCGACGAGCCGAACGCGGGCCTGGACCCCGAGGCCGAGCACGAGGTGCACGAGCGGCTGCGGAGGATGCGCGACGGCCGCAGCAGCCTGCTCATCTCCCACCGCCTCAGCACGATCCGGGACGCCGACCTCATCGTCGTCCTGTCCGGCGGGCTGGTCGTCGAGCAGGGGCGGCACGCCGACCTGCTCGCCGCCCAGGGCACGTACGCCCGGCTGTTCACCGTTCAGGCGGCCGGTTACGCCGAGGAGCCGGTGGAGCCGGTGACGCGATGAGTGGAGGGGAACGCCGTTGAGACCCGCCTTCGCCCTGCTGACGGCGGTGGGGTGTGTGCTCGGGGCGTCGGCCGCGGTCGCCGTCCGGCTGCGCCGTCGCTACCTTGTCATCACGGTGGCGGGCGTGAGCATGGAACCGGCCTACCGCGACGGCGACCGGGTGCTGGTCCGGCGGACGTCCCTGGACGCGGTCCGGCGCGGCCAGGTGGTGCTGCTCGCCGGCAGACTCACGGAGATGTGGCCGGAGATGGCGGCCGAGGCCGCACTCACCACCGACCCCCGCGCGCCGTCGGGCCGACCCGTGAACGGCCGGGAGCCGTCCGGCGGGCCCGTCGCGGCGCGGGAGCCCGTGGACGAGCCGTTCCGGGTGGTCAAGCGCGTGACCGCCGTGGCCGGCGACCCGGTCCCCCATGAGGTCGCCTCCTTGCCGGACGCTCCCGGCCGGGTCGTGCCCGACGGATGCCTGGTCGTGCTCGGCGACAACGCCGCCGCCTCACGCGACTCGCGGCACTTCGGCTACGTACCGGCGGACTGGCTGCTCGGCGTGGTGGTCCGGCGCATCGCCCCGGCGCCCGGCGTCAGGCACGAGGACGGCGGACGCGCGGCACGGGCTGGCCACGCCGGGCCGCCTCGGCCGCCAGCCGCTTCCTGAGCAGCCTGCCCTGGCCGAGGAACGAGCGGCCGCGCTCGCGGCGGTCGCCCGGCAGGCTCCAGTCGTTCAGCGCCCGCTCGACCCGCACGCTCAGCCGGTCGCCCGCTCCGGCCGCGCTCCCGACCAGCACCACGTTCTCCTGCCACTCCATGGCCGGGCCGTGCCGGTGGAAGGTCAGGCACACCGGCCCGTCGGCCGCCTGGACGCCTGCGGGCAGCCGCAGGTCGAAGCCGTCCCCGGTCCGTACGGCCGATCGGGTGCGCACGGCCAGCGGCATGCCGTCGGCGACCATGGTGACGACGGGCCCGCCCAGGCGGGCGGCACGGTCGGCGAAGGGCCGCCAGTCCACCGGCGGCGCGGACCGGCTCGGCAGCCGGGGGCCCGAGGGGGCCGGGTCGGAGGCGGGCGCCACGACCCGCGCCGGGCTCGTCCAGACGTCGGGCGTCCTGGACAGGTCGCCGTCGGGCCACCGGACGATCCGCTCGGGGGTCACCTCCACCCAGACGCGGGCGAAGTACCATCCCAGCCGCTTCACCACGAACCACGGCAGCCCGGCGAACCCGGCGCCGGTCTTGGCCATCGACTCGCGGACGTACCGGTCGGTGCCGGCCTGCAGGTCCGCGTCGCGTACGGTCGCCCGGCCCTGCACGAGGACGACGGGCGCCCGGTCCGGGCCGCCGTCCCCGGAGCAGAGCAGCGCGACGCGCGGGTCGCGGCGGGCGCGCTCGGCCTTGTCCGGGTAGGTGAGCCCGGTGCTCACGTCGAACGTGCCGCCCGCGCCGACGTACGGCGTGACGGGCCAGGTGACGGGCCGGCCGTCGCGGGTGAGCGAGGCGTACTCGCAGACCAGGGCGCGGTCGAAGATCTCGGCCACCTCGTACGCGGTCGGTGCGGATGTCGGTACGGACGCGGTCATCACGGCTCCAGGATCGTGATCGCGGGGACGGGGGCGGCGTACAGGCGGGCGAAGCGCCGCCGGTAGGCCGGCCACCAGAACAGGCGGAACATCAGCCGGGCCACCAGCGGCAGGTCGGCGTACGACGCCGCGAGCAGGCCGGCGTCCGCGCTTGAGGCGAGCCAGCCGAGGATGACGGGGACCCGGCGGCGGCCGAAGTCGTCCATCGCCCGGCGTCTGTCGGCCTCGACGTCGGCGGGGGTGAGGTGGCCGAGCATGAGCGGCACGGCGGTCCGCTCCTCGTGGTCGAGGTGCTCGTTGACGAGCTCGTGCAGCCGCCGCAGCGTGGGCGCGCGCTCGGCCAGGGGCGTCCGGCGGTCGGCGGCGGCCTCGATGAGCGGGTCGAGCAGGGAGTGCTCGGACTCCAGCTCGGCCAGCGCGTGCGCCGCCTCCGGGGCGCGGCCGGCGAGCTTGGGCCACAGGGTGGCGTCCTCGTGCGAGTGGTGGGCGTGCAGCATGTCGAGCACGAGCGCGAGCTGCTCCTCCAGCAGCTCCTCGTGCGCGTCGTCACGCGGGTCGCCGCACGCCTCGGCCAGGCGGCCGAACTCGGCGCGGAAACCGGCGTGCATCATCAGGAAGCCGGTCAGGTGTTCTGGTGTGATCATCAGTCTGTTCCCTCACGTGTCGGGAACAGAGTGCGCGGCCCGTCTCTATGTGCACTTGTCGAGGGCTTGGCGGGCCCTTGTCAGCCAGTAGGCCGCGCCCGCCCGTTCCAGCAGGCGCACCGCCGCCCGCAGGTGGGCGCGTGCCCCGTCGCGGTCGCCGAGCGCCAGCAGCGCCTCCCCCAGGTGGCCGTCGTACGCGCCGTCCACGGTGGTGCAGGTGCCGTTCACGTGCAGCAGCCCGGCGAAGGGGCGGAAGGCGTCGTAGACCTCCCGCACGACGTCCGCCTCGCCGAGCCGGATCGCCGCGTGCAGCCGGCACATGGTGGCCATCGCCCAGTGGTAGTCGCGCGGCGGCGCAGGCGTCTCGCGCAGGAGCCGGCGGGCGCGTTCGTGCTCGCCCAGGTCCGCGAGCCCGTTCGCCAGGGCGTAGGCGGGCCCCGCCAGGCCGGTGCGCCGGGCCGCCTCCTCGATCCAGGCCACCTCCTCACCGAGGCGGTCCTGCTGGATGAACGTCTCGGCCCGTTCGGCGAGCATGGACACCTCGAAGTAGGCGAGGTCGGCGAACGACAGCGTGGCCCTGACGGGCTCGACGTGCCGGGCCGGTTCGGGCACGCCCTGGAACAGGTCGAGCCCCACGTGCGCCACCGCCGCCTGCAACGCCAGCGTGGGATTGTGCAGCTCGCGCAGCGGCGTGCCGAGCTCCGCCAGCAGCTCCCGGGCCTGCGCGACCCTGCCGTGCACCGTGAGATGGACGACGAGGTGGAGCTGGGCGATCACCCGGAGCTGGGCCGACAGGTCCGGTTCAGCCAGCAGCCGCCGGGCGGTCCCGGCACGTTCCTCGATGAAGTCCTGTCCCTGCATGGCGAGCAGCCGCAGGTGGAGCACGCGCCGCAGCAGCTCCCGGTCGCCCAGCCGCTCGGCCGCCGCCACGGCCGCCGACGACACCGCGCCGACCTCGTCCTCGCGACCGGTCTGCGCGAGCACGACGGCCCGTACGGCCTGCGCCGTCGCCCAGGCCGGCGAGGACGGCGGCAGCTCGCGCACGGCCCGGTCCGCCGCCTCCCGCAGGGCGGCCACGTCCAGGCCGTACCGGAAGGGCACCCAGACGCCGTGGCCCATCGCGATGTCGGCGGCCCTGACGGCCCGGTCCAGGTCGTCGCCTGCCATGGCGAGCGCCTGCTCGACCGCCTCGTAGCCCTCGTCGTACCGGCCGGCGGCATAGCGGCTCTCCGCCAGCCCGACGGCCAGCTCGAACCGCTCGCCCGCGCCGGCCCCGGCGGGCTCGGCCGCCGCCAGCGCCTCCTGCCAGGACACGGCCGCGTCGTCGGGCGCGTGCCGCCGCAGGGCCGCCCGCGCGGCGCGGGCGGCGTAGTCCATCGCCATGCGGGCGGGCTCGGCGCCCAGCTCCGCCGCCGCCAGCCAGTGCCGCGCGATCACCGCCGCGCGGTCGTCCCGGTCCCCGTGCAGCTGGGTCAGGACGCTCGCGACCTGCTCGTGCACCCGCGCCCGCCACAGCCGCGACCGGCGCGACGACAAGGCGTCGGTCACCAGGGCGTGCGCGAACTCGTAGCCGCCCAGCCGGTAGGACGACTCCCGGATCAGCCCGGCGGAGAGCGCCGCGTCGAGCGCCGGCAGCAGGTCGCCGACCGTGCCGCCGGCGACCCGGGCCAGGACGACCGCCTCGAACTCGTCGCCCATCACGGCGGCGAGCTCCAGCACGCGGGCCGCCTCCTCCCCCAGGCCCGCCACCCGGTGCAGCACGACGTCCAGCACGCCTCGGGGCAGCTCCTCGCCCGCGCGGGCCAGCTCGGCGAGGAAGAACGGGTTCCCGGCGGTACGCCGGCGCAGCTCCTCGGCCCCGCCGCTGCCCGGGTCGCGGCCGGACAGCTCCCGGACCAGCGTGCGCACCTCGTCGGCGGCGAGCCCGTCCAGGCCGAGCCGGCGCGCGCCGAGCCGCGACAGCGCCGACAGCGTGGCGGTGAGCGCCGACGCCTCGTGCCGCCGGAAGGTCGCCACCACCAGCAGGCCCGGCCGGGCGGTGGAGGCCACGTGGACCAGCAGCCGCAGCGTCGCGTCGTCGGCCGCGTGGACGTCCTCCAGCACGACGACCGCCGGGCCGACGGCGGCCAGGAACGTGCCGACCGCCTCGAAGAACCGCAGCCGCGCCCCCTGCGCGTCGGACGCCGGGACGGCCGCCGGCCCGCCCGACAGGAACGTGCCGACCTCGGCGGGCAGGGCGGCCCGCGGGGCCGCGGCGGCGAGGTCGCGCAGGACCCGTTCCCACGGCCACAGCGCGGGCGCGGTCTCGTGGTCGGGGCTCGCCCCCCATCCGACGGGCACGTCGGCGGTCGCGCGGAAGCGCTTCAGCAGGCTCGTCTTGCCGACGCCCGGCTCGCCGTCCACCAGCACGACCTGCCCGGCGGCGGACGACGCCTTCGCCGCCTCGGCCAGGAGCTCCAGCGCGCCCTGCCTGCCGACGAAGGGCGGCCGGTCCGCGGGAGGCTCGGGGGTCCCGGCCGTCCGTGCCCGCGGTCGCTGCGCGGAAGACGGGGAAGACGGGGTGGCGGGGCGGTCCGGCGCGAGCAGTGCGGCGTCCTGGCGCAGCACCGCGCCTTCGAGGTCGCGCAGCCGCGGCCCCGGGTCGATGCCCAGCTCCCCGGCGAGCACCTCCCGCACCCTGCGCAGGCACGCGAGGGCCGCCGCCTGCCGGCCCGCCCGGTAGTGGGCCAGCACCAGCAGTTCCCAGGCCCGCTCGCGCAGCGCGTGCTCGCGGACGAACGGGTCCAGCCGCGCGACCACGTCCGTGTGGCGGCCCAGTTCCAGCAGGGCGGCGGCCAGCCCTTCCACGGCGTCCAGGCGTACCTGTTCCAGACGGGCGATCTCGGGCTGCGCCCACTCCAGCGCGCGCACATCCGCGTACGGGTCGCCCCGCCACAGGTCGAGCGCCTCGGTGAGGGCGTCCGCCGCCTGCTCGTGCCGTCCGCCGGCCAGGTGGCCGGACCCGGCCGACACGAGCGTCCCGAAGTCGGCGGTGTCGAGGGCGAGGCCGGCGGTCATCAGGCCGTACCCGTCGGCGGCGCTCACCAGGACGGCCGGGGTCGTGCCCGGCCGCCGGTCGGGCTCCAGGCGGCGGCGCAGGTTGGAAACGTACACCTGGAGGCTCGCCTGGGCGCTCGGCGGCGGGTCGCCGGACCACAGCCGGTCGGCCAGGAGGTCGGCGGGGAGCACGCGGCCGGCGTGCATGACGAGGAGGGCCAGCAGGGCTCGCTGCTTCGGCGGTCCGACCGGTACGGCCTGCCCGGCCACGACGAGTTCCATGGGCCCGAGGACGTTCAGCCGCACGCGCCCATGGTAGGGGCCGCCGTTGAACCGGTCCAGATGCCGCATTTCCCACACCGCCCGGCCCGCCCTGACCGGCTTGCCGGGCGGACCCGGTTCAGGCCGGGGCGGGCAGGTCGATCGCGGCGAGCCTGGCCGGGTCGGAGACGATGTGGATGCGGGTGATCCGGCCACCGGTGACGACGAAGGCGATGACGGACAGCGGGGTTCCGTCGGCGCGCCAGGACATGTGCCCGGGGATGCCGTTGACCAGCACGGGCCGCTGGACGGCGACCTCGCCGCCGAACCTGCGGGCGCCGGTCGCGACCGCCGTGGCGCCGAGGGTGACGACCATGCCGCCGGGGGTGTCGACGGTCAGCTTCACGTCCGGGTCGAGGACGCGCAGCAGCGCCTCGAAGTCGCCGCCGAGCGCGGCGGCGCGGAACGCCCGGACTGCCTCCCGATGCTCCCGGCCGGAACTCACGGGCCGGTCCGTGGCCCGTACCTTGCGGCGGGCGCGGGCGGCGGCCGTCTTGGCGGCGTCGGCCGACCTGCCGAGGATCTGGCCGATCTCCTGGAACGGCACCGCGAACAGATCGTGCAGGACGAACGCCAGCCGCTCGCCCGGGGAGAGCGAGTCGAGCACGACGAAGAGGGCCAGTCCGACCGAATCGGCCAGCACCACCTGCTCGTCCGGCGCGGGTTCGTCGGCGGGCGTCACCACGAGGTCCGCGAACTCCTGCCCGTAGGCCGTCTCGGGGTGGGCCCGGCGGGATCTCAGGAGGTCCAGGCTGATGCGGCCGACCACGGTGGTCAGCCAGGCCGCCAGGTTGTCGATGGCCGCCTCGTCCTGGCGGACCAGGCGCATCCAGGCTTCCTGGACCACGTCCTCGGCGTCGGCGTGCGAGCCCAGCACGCGGTACGCGACGGCGCGCAGCCGGTCGCGCTGGGCCTCGAACGCCTCGGTCAGCAGGCCGGACGGGTGGGCGTTCACGGCTTCCGCTGCTGCCGGAGCGAGACCCGGTTGCCGTCCGGGTCCACCGCCTCGACGCGCACGCCGAACGGGTAGTCCACGGGTTCCGGCTCCTCGAAGGTGACACCGCGCCGGCGCATGATCTCGAAATCCTTGCGCAGGTCGTCGGATTCCAGGATCAGCGGGCCGGGCGAGCCGTTGCGGTCCGCGCCGCCCGGTTGTCCGGCGGAGTCGGCGTGCGGCCACAGGAGGATCTGCACCGGGCTGCCGGGGACGCCCACGGTGAGGAATCGCCCGCCGGGCGCGGGGGCGTCGATGCGCTTCTCCAGGCCGAGGCCCTCGGTGTAGAACTCCAGCGCGCGGTCCTGGTCGGTGACGTAGACCGTCGTGTACATGATGGTGGTCAGCATCCTGCTCTCGTTTCACTCGTCGGTGCGACGACCGTTCGTTCTCGGTCGCCACCCCCATGACGAGCGCCGGCGGGAAAAGGTAACACGGCTGGTCCGTCCCGATTCGCCGGCCCGGCGCAGTCACGGCTTTACGCGGGGGGAAAACTCGTTCACGATCACTGCGAGGGGGTGCCGGCTCGATCAGAAGGGAGCCCCATGCGGCTCTGCAGACGGTCCTTGGGAGCGATTGGCCTCACCCTCGGATTCCTCACTCTGGCGTTGTTCCTCGCCGTGCCGGCGATCGGCCCGACCGGGGGGACGGCGCTGGCCTCCGTCCCGAAGGCGAAGGGCGTCCCTGTGGCGCAGGGCGTTGCGGCGAAGGGGGTCGCGGTGTCCGCCGACGCGCCGCCGACCCGTCCCGGCGGTCTGCGGCCCTGTCCGGTGCCGTTCGCCGCCAACCCCACCGGTTACGCCTCCATCTGCTGGTCTGCCTCCTCGGACGACACGGGGATCGCCGGCTACGACCTGTACCGCCTGGACCCGGGCGGCTTCGTCCTCGCCAACACCACGACCAGCACCGTCGGCGGCTTCTCCGGCGAGCTGAACCACCTGTACACGATGTACGTCGTGGCCAGGGACCTGGCGGGGCACCTCAGCCCGCCCTCCGCCCTGATCACCGTCCCGGCGACGCTCGGGATGACCCCGACCACCTCGCCGACCCCGCTGCCGGGCGACCACGTGCCGCCGTCCAAGCCGTCCGGGCTGCGTGACGCCTGCCTTCAGGACTATCCGGGCGTCACGTTCTGCTGGCAGCCGTCGAGCGACAACGTGGCGGTGACGGCGTACGACGTGTACCGCGAGACCGCGACGGCGTACGACAAGGTCGGCACGGTCCTGCCGCCGAGCCTGAACTTCGCCGAACCCGGCCTGGTCGTCGGGCAGCGTTACACCTACGTCGTGGTCGCCAAGGACGCCGCCGACAACCTCAGCGTGCCGTCGGACCCGTTGTCCGCGCTGGCCAGGGAGGGTCTTCCGTCGCCGAGCCCGTCGACCGGGCCGGCGTGCACGGTGACGTACCGCGCGATGACGGCCGGGCCTCGCCTGGACGCCGAGATCGTCGTGCGCAACACCGGCACGGCCGCGGTCGACGGGTGGACGCTGACGGCCGACTACCCGGCGGCGGCCGCCGTGCGCCTCGTCTCGGGCTGGTCCGCGAACTGGACCCAGGCCGGTACGGGGGTGGCCGCCGCGAACAAGCCGTGGAACAAGGTCATCGCCGTCGGGTCGGCGACCCAGGTCGGGTTCACCGCGGCGTTCAGCGGGGCGCCGCCTTCGCCGGTGAGCTTCGCCCTCAACGGGAAGACCTGCGCCACCGGCTGACCTACGCCCGGCTTCGGGGCTGCACGTCGGGGCCGATCACGACGGTCAGCCCCGACGCTGCTCGCCGGGGCCCCAGCGAGCGTGCGCCCGCGGTGACGGGGGCCGTGTCATCGTCGGCCGCAGCTCACGCTCGTAGTGCGTCGAGGAGGCGGGACAGGGCCGCCTGGGTGTCGGCCAGATCGTCGGGGGCGGACTGCGCCAGCCAGAGCGCGGCCTCGTTCATCGCCCCCGACAGCAGGCGGGCCAGCGGCGCGACCGGCTGGGCGGGGATGGAGCCGTCCGCGACGAGGGCGGCCAGCGCCTCGGTCAGATGCCGGACACTGGTGGCCTCGTCGATCGCGCGCCACTCGTTCCAGCCGAGCACCGCCGGGCCGTCGATCAGCATGATCCGCTGCACCTCGGCGTCGGCGCCGGCCGCGACGAACGCCGCGCACCCCGCCTTGAGCTGCGCCCACGGGTCGCCCTCGGCCTCGGCCGCCGCGGCCACCCGGTCGGCCACCTCGCGCTGCACCTGTTCCAGCACGGCCCGGAAGAGCTCGGGCTTGCCGCTGAAGTGATGGTAGAGAGCGCCCTTGGTGACGCCGGACTCACCGACGATCTCCGCCAGGCCCACCCCGGCATAGCCCTTGGTCGCGAACAGGCGTCTTGCCGTGATGAGCAACGTACGCCGCGTGCGTTCCTTCTGCTCCGTCCTGGTCACTGTGTCCCCTTTGACATACCGACGGTATCCCAACTAGCGTACGCCCACATACCGTTGGTACGTGAAACTTGGAAGGAGCAGCGCATGGAACTGAGCAGCGTGTATCCGGTGGTGTGCACGGCCGATCTCGCCGCGTCGAAGGACTTCTACGTCCGGCTGTTCGGATACGAGGTGACCTTCGAGGCCGACTGGTACGTGAGCCTGCGCCGCGGGCCGTACGAGCTCGCCCTGCTCGACCACCGGCACCCGACGCTGCCCGCCGCCTACCGCCGGCCGGTCGCGGGACTGCTGATCAACTTCGAGGTCGCGGACGTCGACGCCGAATGGGAGCGGCTGGTCGTGCGCGAAGGGCTGGCCCCGGAGCTGACGTTGCGCGACGAGGACTTCGGCCAGCGGCACTTCATCGTCGCCGACCCCAACGGCGTCCTCGTGGACGTGATCACGCCGATCCCGCCCTCGGGCGAGTACGCGTCCCAGTACGCGCCCGCCTGAGTTCGGCCCGGCGGGATTCGGGCTGGACCCGTCGCGCTCATGGGGAAATCATGGGAGGGTGCGCATGGCCTTCGCCCATGAGGCGACGATCGACATGGAGGCGCACGGTGACGTGCGCGCCCCCGGCGCGGCGATCACCGTGGCCCTGTGCGGGCACTGGGAGCACGAGCCGCCCTGCCCGATCGCCCCGCACCACACGACCGCCGAGCGCCGGGACGGCGCCGTCCACCTGCGCGTCCTGTTCGCGGCCGACGCGGAGGCGGCGGACGAGGTCCGGGCCCGCATCGACGCCGCGCTCGCCCGAGGGGCGCTGGAGGGCCCCGACGGGGTCACGACCCGATGGCGGCTCCTGGACACCCGCCCCGGACGCCCGCACGCCGAGGAACTGCCGCACGCCGAACGTCTCCGGAACAGCTGAATTCCACCGAATCCCGGCGGCCCGAACCAGTACGCCGACCACGTTTTCCCGCGTCAGTGAAGGAGCCCCGATGACCGCCGATCCGCCGATGGCCACCGATCCGACGATGGCCCGGATCGGCCAGGGGGTGGAGTTGCACCACCAGCAGGGGCAACCCGAGGCCGCCCGCGACTTGTTCGCGCGGATCTGGGACGACATCGGCGGCGAGCAGGGCGACCCGCTGCACGTCTGCGTCCTGGCCCACTCGATGGCCGACGTGCAGGACGACGTGCGGCAGGAGCTGATGTGGGACCTGCGGGCGCTCGCCGCCGCCGACCGGGTCACCGACGAGCAGGTGGCACAGGCCGGGGTGGCGCTTCCGGTGGCGGGGCTGTACCCGTCGTTGCACCTGAACCTGGGCGAGTGCTATCGCAGGCTGGGCGAGCTCGACCGCGCCCGTGGGCACCTGCGGCAGGCCCGGGCGCGGATCGACATGCTCGGCGACGACGGGTACGGGCGACTCGTCAGGGGCGGCCTGGACCGGCTGGCCGGATTGCTGGGCGAGCCCGCCTGAGCGGCCGATCCCGACACAACGGCTTTCTCGCCACCATTTTCCATCGCATTCAACGCCATTTCCGGCGAATATCGAGCACCCGCAATACTGGCTGAAATTCTCGACTGCGCGACGAACAGAGAATTGCGTTCTGCGGGAGTGTGAAAAGGAGTCCGAGCGGCGATATCACTTTGAGTCATCGGACAGTGCCGCTCTGTCGCAGAGCGGCACACCGGTCTCCGCAGGAGGAGAGTCTTTGATCTCGAAGAGCAAGAAGAACGTCCGTTCCGTGGCCGTGGCGCTCGCCGCGGCCACCGCCTTCACCGCCACCATCCCGATCAGTCCGGCCTTCGCCATCGACCACGTCCAGTGCGTCGGCGGGGAGAACTTCCTGAAGATCTGGTCCCACCTCAACGGCCGCGACAGCGTCGACTGCTACGCCAACCGCGGAAGGACCGACTTCGGCGGATGGTGGGTCGACCGGATCTCCACCGGCAACAACGACCTGATCTACTACGACGCCAACGGCGACTCGGTGAAGATCGAGCGCTGGCACGAGATCAGCTTCCCCAACCGCCCCCCGAAGGTCACCTCCATCGAGATCCTGTGACGGGCTGACATGCTGCGGCGCCGGCTCGGCGAGCGGGCCGAGCCCAGCGGGGCCGTGACCACCGCCGCCCACCGCCGCCAACCTCGCCCACCTCGACGGGCGGAGTGACGCAGCCGTGCGCCCACCCGGTGACGGATCACCGGGTGGGCGCGCGGCGGCGGGGGTTACGCCTCTTCGGACACGCCCAGGTACATCACGTTCGGGTGCGCCGGGTTGAAGGCGATGGAGGTGACCCGGTCGTACGGGTTGTGGTTGATGGTGACGCGGTTCTTACGGGTCTCGTACTTGTAGATGTCGGTGCCGATCCCGGACCAGCCGGTGCCGAAGTCGAAGTAGAGGACGTCGGCGTCCTTCGGGTGCGGGGCGAGCAGGGGCCCGTTGGGAATGGTCACCGTGGCGCTCTGATCCACGACGGAGGTGAAGTTCCTGCCTCCGTCGTCGGAGCGGTAGATGTGCCGGCCGTCCGACGGCGCGCCGCCCTCCGTCTCCGCCATGTCGAGCCCCATCGCCCAGACGACGTTCCCGGCGGCCGGGGAGATCGCGGCGCTGAACACGTTGACCCGGCCGCCGGGCTCGGTCAGCCCCTCGGCCGAGGTCCAGGTGCGGCCGCCGTCGAAGGTGACGCGGGCGCCGAGGTCCGAGGCGCCCAGCACCACGTGGTCCAGGTCGCGCGGGTCGAACACCGCCGTGTAGGACATGCGGGTGTTGCTCGGCGTCCAGGCCGGCACCCCGACGGGCTGCCACGTGCGCCCGCCGTCCAGCGACTCGCGCAGCTGGCCTTCGAGGTCGGACGTCCGCAGGCGGTCGCCGTTGCCCCGGTCCACGCCGAGCCCGATCAGGTCGCCGCCGGGCGCGGTGAGCGGCGTGACGCCCTCGGGCGTGGCGAGCGCGACGTTGCCGTCGCGGTCCCAGGCGTAGGCCCGGCCGCCGCGGGCCGCGACCAGCTCGATGTACCAGCCCTTCATCTCGCCGGCCACGTTCCAGGTGCAGCCCGCGTCCTTCGAGGCCAGCAGCTGCCTGTTGGACATGGCCAGCAACTGGTTCGGGTTGTCGAGCGCGACGAGTCCCGTGGTGTAGACGATCGGCCCCAGCACCTTGCTGGTGGACGCGATCTTCTTGCCGTCGTTCCACGCGTACGTCACGGAACCGTCACCGGCGACCGTCTGGCAGGACGGCCGGCTCCAGCCCGCGCCGTCGAAGCCATCGCCTGAGTTGCTCGCCATGGCCGGCGCGGCGGCCGACAGGACCGTCAGCGCGGTCGCGATTCCGATGGTGAACGCCTTCTTCAACACTGCCTCCCCGACAGGAATGTCTTAGATGTCCGGTTCTATCGGTGAACACGGCACTCAGGCCAGCCCTGACGGAGGCAGGTTCAGGCCATGGCAGGTATCTGACACACTCTTTGATCATGAACGCGCACGACAACGCCCTCGCGGCCGTCGGGGTGGACGCCGAGGACGAGCTGATCTACCGAGCCCTGCTGCACCGGCCGCGCGCCACGCTGCCCGAGCTGGCCGCGCACACCGGCCGCACCACGGTGGCCCTGCGCCGCGCGTGCTCGCGGCTCGAAGCGCTCGGCCTGGTCAGCCGCATGGCGGGCCGCCCGGTCCGGTACGTGCCGACCAGGCCGGACGTGGCCGTCGCCGCCCTCATCTCCCGCCGCGAGGAGGGGCTGGCCCAGGCCAGGCTGGCCGCGCTCGCGCTGCTGGCCGAGACGCCGCGCACGGAGAACCTGGCCCCCGAGGAACTGGTCGAGGTGGTGCAGGGGCAGGCGGCCGTGGTGCAGCGGTTCACCCAGTTGCAGCAGACCGCGACCGAGGAGCTCCTGGTGCTCGACCGGCCGCCGTACGCGCAGGACCCGTCCCAGCAGAACGCGCCCGAGATGGAACGTCTCGCGCACGGCGTCCTGGTACGCGGTATCTACGACGCCTCGGCCCTGGAGATCCCCGGCAAGCTGCGGCTGGCCCAGGAGTCGGCGGCGGCCGGCGAGCAGGCCAGGGTCAGCCCCGAGGTGCCCATGAAGCTGGCCATCGCCGACCGGCGGACCGCCATCCTGCCGCTGAGCACCCACGCGTCCGCCCACTCCGACAGCGCGGTCATCGTGCACTCCTCGTCGCTGCTCGACGCGCTGGTCACCCTGTTCGAGGTGCTGTGGCGGTCGGCGCTGCCGCTGCCGCTCTTCGACGCGCACTCCCGCCCGGTCGACCTGCCGGACCCCGAGCTGTTCGCGCTGCTCGCGGCCGGGCTCAAGGACGAGGCCGTCGCGCGCCAGCTGGGGGTGAGCCTGCGCACCGTGCACCGCCGGGTCAGCGAGCTGATGGACCGGCTCGGCGCCCGTACCCGCTTCCAGGCCGGCCTGCTCGCGGCGCGCCGCGGCTGGTGGGACGCGGACGCCTGACCCCGCGCACATCGGGCCGGGGCCGCTGCCGCGCAACGGCTTCGTCCGCGAGGGGGTGCTGCGCTCCTCCAACTGGGCTCGGGCTCCTCGTCCGGGAGTGGAAGCCGGCCGCGCGGAGCTGGGCGGCGTCCCGGACAGGCCGCTCATGTCGGCGGCCCGGTCCATGACCGGGCGTCCCGATGGGCGTAGCATCGCAACATGATCTTCACTGCGGGAGAGGCCGACGTCGCCGTCGTCCTGGGTCCGGGCGGCCCTGTGGGCACCGCCTGGCTCCTCGGCCTGGCGGCGGGCCTGCGCGAGGCGGGCGTGGAGCTGTCGGAGGCCGATCTGCTCGTCGGCACCTCGGCGGGCGCGATCGCCGGAGCCGCCCTGGCCGTCGGGCGCGACCTGGACGAGCTCGCCGAGCTGCCACCCGCGCCGCCGGAAGGCCGGATCGGGGACCCGACCGTGATGCCGCGCGTCCTTCGGATGCTCAACACGCCCGGCGCCGACCCGCACGAGGCGCTGCGCCAGGTCGGCGAGCTCGCCCTGCGGGCGGACGCGCTGCCTGAGGAACGGCATGTGGCCGCCATGGAACGGCTCGTGGGCACCACCACCTGGCCCGACCGCCCGCTGCTGATCACCGCCGTGGACGCCGGGAGCGGCGAGCACGTGGTCTGGACCCGCGACAGCGGCGTGCCGCTGCACCTCGCCGTCGCCGCCAGCAGCGCCGCGCCCGGCCACGCCGCCCCCGTCACCATCGGCGCGCACCGGTACATGGACGGCGCACTGGGCGGCGGGTCCAACGTCCACCTCGCCGACGGCGCGGGCACGACGGTCCTGGTCGAACCGCTCGGTCACATGTTCCCGGGTCCCCGAATCGAGGCGGGGGTGCGGATCGTGCCGGACGAGGCGGCGCTGGAGGCGTTCGGGCCGGACGTCGGTGACCGGAGCCGGTGGGGTCAGGTGTACGAGTCCGGGCTCCGCCAGTCCGCCGGCCTCGCCGACCGGATCAGGCCGTACCTGGTGGGAGGCCGTTCCGGCCCGGTCTGAGCGCGCGGCCGACCGTCTCAAGTCCTAGGACCATCGCCCGATCCGCCGTCCGCGGGCCGAAGGTCACACTGTGACGCGTGCTCGTCTCCCCACCGCGCGATCGCGCCGTACGTCTCTTCCTCGTGGGCATGTTCGTCGACGCCCTCGGCAACGGCCTGTACGTGCCGCTGACCCTGCTGTTCATCCAGCGGGTCACCGGCCTGCCCATGCCCGTGGTCGGTCTGGGCATGACGCTGGCGGCCACGGTCGCGCTGGCCGCGAACCCGGTCGCCGGGGTGCTCATCGACCGGTTCGGCACCCGTACGGTGCTGGTGGGCACGTACGTGGTCCGCGCGCTGGGCTTCGCGCTCTACCCGCTCGTGGACGGCTTCGGCCCGCTGGTCGCGGTCGCCGCCGTCATCGCGGCCGCCGACCGCGCGTACTACCCGGCCGCGAGCAGCCACGTGGCCGTGCTCGCCAGGGGCGAGGGCAGGGACCGGCTGTACGCGATGCAGGCCACGGCCCGCAACGTCGCCTTCGGGCTGGGCGGTCTGCTGTCCGCGGCCGCCGTGTCGCTGGCCGGTCAGACCGGTTTCGCGCTGATCGCGGGGCTCAACGCGGTCAGCTTCGCGACGGCCGCCGCCTGCCTGCTGTTGCCCCGCCGCACCGAGAATCCGCGCGGGACGGGCGCGCTGGAACCCGGCAAGCCGCGCGAACGGGGCGGCTACCGGCGGGTGCTGGCCGATCGGCCGTTCATGGGGCTGGTGACGGCCGAGGGGGCGTTCACGCTGACGCACCTGCTGCTGCCGGTGGGCATGCCGCTGTACGTCGTCCCGGTGCTCGGCGCCTCGCCCGCCCTGCTGGGCCTTCTCTACACCGTCAACACGCTGCTCGTCGCCGCGGGGCAGCTTCCCGTACGCCGGTGGCAGCGGCGCGCCCGGCGTACGCACGCGATGGCGCTGGCCGGAGCCGTGTTCGTGCTGGCCTGCGGCCTGTACGCCGCGACGGCGCTGCTGCCCGCCGGCCCGCCGCGGATCGGCGGCCTGCTGGCCGCCACCCTCGTCTTCACCCTCGCCGAACTCCTGCACACCGCCCCGGCCGCCACACTGGCCGCCGGGACGGCCCCTCCGGCGCTGCGCGGCCGCTACCTGGCGGTCCACCAGATGACCTGGTCGGTGGGCCAGGTCGTGGCGCCGGTCGCGTTCTCGGCCCTCGCCGGCGCGGCCCCGCCGCTGATGTGGGCCGCGCCGGCCGCCCTGCTGGCCGTGGCCTGCGCGGGGCTGCCGCGGCTGTCGCTCCGCCTGCCCGCGGAGGCCGTGGCGGCCCCCGTCGCGGCGGGGAGCGGCCGCGCGCACGGCCCGGCGGCGTGAAAACGGCCCCGGCGCCGAAGCAGCGGATCGCGGCAGGCGCGCGTTCCTAGGTCATGAACGCTGAGATTGTCGCTCGCGCGTCGCCGCCGGTCGCCGCCGGCGACGCGGTGGTGACCGGCCTGTATCGCGAGCATCGGCTCGCCCTCGTACGCCTGGCCGTGCTGCTCGTCGGCGATCGGGAGAGCGCGGAGGACATCGTCCAGGACGTCTTCTCCCGGTTGCACGGGAAGAGTCCTGACGTCCTCACACTGTCGTACGTGCGCGTCTGCGTGCTGAACGCCTCGCGCTCGCTCCTGCGCAGGCGTGCCGTCGCCGCCAGGGCGCTGGTGCGGCGGCGGGACGAACCGGTGGACTCGGCGGAGACCATCGCACTCCTGGGCGAGTCGCGGCAGGAGATGCTGACGGCGCTCGGCCGGTTGCCCCGGCGGCAGCGCGAGGTTCTCGTCCTGCGTTACTACCTCGACCTGTCCGACGCCGACATCGCCCAGGCCACGCGCCTGCGGCAGAGCACGGTACGGTCCACCGCTTCCAGGGCTCTGGAGCGGCTTGAGCGCGAGCTGGGAGGCGGAGCATGACCACGATCGAGGATCGGCTCAGGGACGCGCTGGCGGCCAGGGCCGGGACGGTCGGCGACGACGGGCGGCCCCGGGTCGTGCCGTCGCCGCGCCGGGCGAGGGTCGCCGCGCGGTGGTGGTGGACGCCGGTGGCGGTGGCCGCCGCGACCGCCGCCGTGGTGGGCGTCACCGTCCTGGGAACCCGAACGATCGGCTCCGCGCCGCCCTCCCCCGCAACCCGGCCGACGCCGTACTCCGGCCGCCTGTCGCCGCCGGTCGGGCAGGTGTGGCCGGGGGCGGTGCACGAGATCCCGGCGACGGGCCCCGGCGGCCGGGTCTTCAAGCCGGACGCCTTCGTCACCGACCGCGTGCTGGTGGGCCGGACGCTCACCGCGAACCGGCTCGACGGCATCTGGTCGTACGAGCTCGACAAGCGGCTGTTCACCCAGGTCGCGCCGCTGACGGACCTCGGGGTGGCGAACGACGCGGTGGTCGTCGGCGACGGGTACGTCGCGTGGTCGTCGTACCGGGACGGCAAGTCGGAGATCTGGGCGGTTCCCGTCACCGGGGGCGTCCCGCGGGCGATCGCGACGCTGACGGCCGTGATGTCCAGCGACAACGCCTACTCCGGGATCAAGAAGCTGGCCATCGCCGGCGGTATGGCCGTGTGGTCGCCCCCCGACGGCGGCGTCTACCGGGTGCCGCTCAAGGGCGGGAACGTCTCCCTGATCCCGGGGACGAAGGGCTTCTACCTGGTCGAATGGCCCTGGGCCGGCTGGCCGGCGCACGATACGACCGTCGACCATCCCATCACCCGTCCCTTTCAGCAGTTGAAGGACGTGCTGACCGGCAGGTCCAGGAACGCGGTCGCGCAGAAGGGACGCTCGTCGTGGAGCGACTGCGGCCCGACGTGGTGCTTCAACGGGACCGCAGCCTGGCAGCGCGACGGAACGCACCGCCGCGACCTGCCCGGCACGGCCCGGGGAACCCTCCTGTCCGGCCGATTCGTCCTGCTCGACCAGAGGGACCCCGGCGGCGGGCAGAGCCTGGCCGTGCACGACGTCGCCACGAAGCGCACGGGCCTGCTCTTCCCCGTGCCGACGCGCAGGGGCGACAAGGCGCCGCCCACCTTGTACACCCACGAGGGAGTGATCTGGTACCGGACCGGCAAGGGCACCCAGGTGGTGATCGACCTGAAGGCCGCCGGACGATGAGCGAGGGCCGGGGCGGCCGCCCCGGCCCTCGCTCAGGGTCGGGCGTCGAGCCATTCCTGGAAGGTGGGCCCGGCCAGCACGGCGTGCGGGCCGGGCAGGAACGCCCCCTCGGCGGCGAGCGCGGCGTCGGGCATGCCCGAGCCGTCCACACCCACGACCTGGACGCCCCGGCGGGCGCCGAGCAGTGCGGCCGCCTCCGCCAGGATCTCCTTCCGGGGGCCGGCGATCTCGGGGACCGGCGTCCCCGGAACGGCTTCGCCGAGGGCCAGGTCGGCCAGTTCCTCGGCGACGGTACGGCAGGCCACGAGCTGGGAGGGCAGCGCCGGGACGTGGGCGACGTCGCCCTGCCGCCAGTCCAGGAGCTGCCCGACGAACTCGTGGAACTGCGCGGCCCGCAGGACCCGCACGGGCAGCGGGCCGGACCGGAGCAGTTCCTCGTGCGCCTTCTTGGCGGCGAGGAACCCGGCGGTGGCCCGGTCGACGCCGATGATCGAGGCGACGGCGATCCGGGCGACCCCGGCCTTACGACCGTGGTCGTGCAGGTTGCGGGCCGACGTGCGGAAGAACTCCGTCGCGGCCCGCTGCTCGGAGGCGTGCCACGAGGCGACGTCAATGACGATCTCGGCCCCGGTGAGCGCCTCGGCCAGTCCCTCCCCGGTGATGACGTCCACGCCGGTGGCCCGGGACATCGGCACGACCCGGTGTCCCCGTTCGGTGAGGACGTCGACGACGTGGCGTCCCAGGCGGCCGGTCGCTCCGGCCACCGCGACAGTGGTGGTGTTGTGCATGTCGGACTTCCTTATCCGTGGTGTGGCGTCGTGACGCGCAAGAGATCCCGGCGGCCCGTCCCTTGTGACAGGAGCGCCCGTGTGACATAGACCACCGCCCGCCGATGTCACGCGGCGGCGGGGCCCGGGATCGTATGACCATGGCCCGGTCACCAGCGAACAGGCAGGAACCACCGATGAGCGGACGGACCGAACGACCGACGTCCCCGGCGGACGACGGTCGCCTGGACGCGGCCACCGAGGCGTTCGTCGCCCACCGCAACCTGCTCTTCACCCTCGTCTACGAGATCCTCGGCTCGGCCACCGACGCCGAGGACGTCCTGCAGGAGACGTGGCTGCTGTGGGCGGGCGTCGACCTCGGGACGGTCCTGGACCGGCGCGCGTACCTGATCAGGATCGCCACCAGGCAGGCGCTGAAGCGGCTGCGCACGCTGGGCCGGCGCAGAGAGTCCTACGTCGGGCCGTGGCTGCCCGAGCCGCTGCTGACCGCGCCCGACGTGGCCGACGACGTCGAACTGGCCGACAGCGTCTCGATGGCCATGCTGCTGGTGCTGGAGACGCTCGGGCCGACCGAGCGGGCGGTGTTCGTGCTGCGGGAGGTGTTCGTCCTGGACTACGACGAGATCGCCGGGGCGGTCGGCAAGAGCCCGGCCACCGTGCGCCAGATCGCCCACCGGGCGCGCGCGCACGTCGCCGCGCGCCGGCCGCGCGGCACCGCGTCCCCGGCAGAGACGCGGGCCGCGCTGGAGGCTTTCCAGCGGGCGGTCGAGACCGGCGAGTTGCAGGGCCTGCTCGACATCCTCGCGCCGGACGTCGTCGCCCTGAGCGACGGCGGCGGTGTCCGGCACGCCCTGCTGCGGCCGCTCGTGGGGGCCGGCAACGTCGCCCGCCTGCTGGCCGTCGGCTGGTGGAGGCGCGAGGGGGCGCGAGGGGGCAGGTCGGTGGAGATGGTGCAGATCAACGGCGGGCCGGGGCTGCTCGTCCGGATCGGCGGCGAGGTCGACGGAGTGGTGGCGGTGCGCATGGAGAACGGCTACGTGACCGGCGCCTACCACGTGCGCAATCCGGAGAAGCTCTCGCGGATCGGGCAGGAGACCGCCGTGAGCCGCTGACCGACGGGCGCTCCGACGTGCTCCGACGTGCTCCGAGGCGCTCCGAGGCGCTTCGAGGTCAGGAAGGGTCGGTCCGGTGGATCAGGCGCCTGCCCAGCCGTTGCGCGGGCATCTCCACCCATCGCCAGGTCAGCGCGCACAGGCCGAGCAGCGCCGCGCACACCGCGGCCAGGAGCGCCAGGCGCGCCGGCAGCGGCACGTCCGACGGCTCGGGCAGGAAGAACTCGACGCTCTCCAGCAGCAGCGGATGCAGCAGGTAGATCGAGTACGACACCAGGCCCAGCCAGGTGAGCCACGAGGGCATCGTCCGGTGGCGCAGGGCCGTCCCGGCGGCGAAGGTCAGCCAGGCCGCCACGATCGCCACCTGCACGCCGGGTTCGTCACGCGCCGGCCACAACCCCGCCAGCGGTATCAGCGCCACCCACACGAGGTGACCGCGACCGAGCTCCCCGGTCTCCACCCGGTGGAGCGCGGTGCCGGCGAACATGGTCGCCAGGATGAACAGTCCCTGCCACGGCCCGGGGTAGCTCTGGTTGACCGCCAGCAGCAGCAGGATGGTGCCCGCGACGGCCACGGCGCCCGCCTGCCGTACGCGCCTGCCGCCGCGCAGCATCGCGGCCAGCCCGGCGGCCACCACGGCGGTCACCACGACCACCACCGTGAGCATCCGGCTCGCGCCGCCGGCCGACAGGAGCGTCACCGGCAGCAGCCCCGCGCCGAGCACGGCGGCCGCCGCGAACGCCAGCGCGGTCGCGGTGCTGCGCCGGTGCACCCCGAGGGTGAACATCGCCGTCAGCAGCAGGTAGAAGGCCATCTCGTACGACAGCGTCCACAGCACGTTGGCCACGTTCGGCACGTACAGCAGGTTCTGGAGCATGCCGGCGTGACCCAGGGCCATGGCCGCCGGGCGGGTGTCCCACCAGATGTGCAGGCCGTCCCAGCCGAGCGCCGCCAGCAGCAGCATCCCGGCCACGCACACGGTGAACAGCGGCCACAGCCGGAAGAACCGCGAGATCCAGAAGGCCCGCACGCTGCCCAGGCGTTCCAGGGACGCGGGCACGATGTAGCCGCTGACCAGGAAGAACACCAGCACGCCGTACCAGCCGGGATCGAAGACGGCCTTGACCGACGTTCGCGCCTCCGGCCACAGCGGTTCGAGCGCGTGCTCGAAGACCACCACCATCGCGGCCAGTCCGCGTAACGCGTCCAGCCAGGCCAGCCGCCCGGCACGCGGCGAGACCGGCTCCACGACCGAGGGGGAAGCAGGAAGCATCCGGACATCGTAGTGAGAAATATCGTTTACAGCCTTCCAGGCTGCGGTTCCCGCGATACCGGCGGCCGTGTCCTAGGATCAGGCGCTGATGAACCACCTGCCCGCGCCTTGCGACGTCGGGCCTCGGCAACTACGTCGTCGCCGACCACGCGACGGACCGGCTCATCGGGACGTTGATGCTCGCCCGCCGCTCCCCCGAGGACGGAGGGGAACTGGAGCTGGGCCACGTCCTGCGGCGCGGCGCATGGGGAGCGGGTTCGCCTTCGAGGCCGCGACGGCCGTGCTGCGCGCCGCGGCCGGCGAACTCCCCGACCAGCCTGTCGTGCTCGTGACCCGGACCGCGAACGCCCGGTCCCTGCACCTCGCCGCTCTGTCCGCGTTCCGTGCCTGACCAGGTGTCACAAGCCCGACATGGACGCCGCCAGGTACTGCCCGAGCTGCGGGATGCGCGCGTCGGACAGGCGGCTGGACGGGCCGGAGATGCCGGCCGCGCCGATCAGGGAGCCGCGGATCCGCACCGGCACCGCGACGCACCTGACGCCGTCGAAGGTCTCGTCCCTGTCGACCGCGTAGCGGACCTCGCGCGACTCCTCCACCCGGCGCCGCAACTCGATGGGCCCCTTGGCGGCGTTCTCCGTGCCGCCCGCGTAGGACAAGCGGGCCAGGTGCGTGTCGAGGGCCTCGGGATCGAGGGCCGACAGGTAGGCCTTCCCCAGCGCCGAGCAGTGCATCGGCCGGATCGTCCCTAACTGCTCGGAGACGGCCACGACGTGCCGGGTGGGGAAGAACGCGAGGTAGACCATCGTGTCCTTGGCCGGCACCGCGAGGATCGTGGCGTCGCCGCACTCGTCGCGGATCGAGGCGAGGACGGGGTCGATGATCTGGCTCCAGTCGGTCTCCGGCGCCTGGATGAGGCCGTAGAACTTGGCCGGGACGATCGTGTAGCGCTTCGTCGCCTCGTTGCGGGCCACGTAGCCCGTGGCGACCAGCTCCGCGAGCAGCCGCAGGGCGGTGCTGCGGTTGACGTCCAGCTCGCGGGCGAGCTCGGCGGCGGTGAGCGGTTCGGTGGAGAGAAGCTCCAGCGCGCGCAGCGCGCGCTGGATGGGAGAGGCGGTGCGGCCGTCGGAGGGTTCGTTCGCACCGGGGCTCTGGTTCGTGGTCATGACAAGGATTGTCCGCCGTTCAGGCCGAAGAGGTGATCAACTGCTTCGCGGTTCGTCCTGAAGGACTTCTCGGCCTGGTCCTCCCAGCCGAAGACCTGCACGGTGAGGATGCCGTCGAACCCGACCGCCTCCAGTGCCGTGCGCACCTCGGCCCAGTCGATCTCGCCGCGGCCGAGGTCGAAGTGCTGGTGGATGCGGCACGAGACGCCGGGCGGGTTGACGATGGTGCGACCGGGCCGGAAGGTGTCGGCGACGTGGACGTGGTCGAACCAGCCGCGGGCGTACTCGACCTGCTCGGTGACGCCGCCCTGGAGGTGGTAGGCGTGGGGCACGCAGTGCAGGTAGCGCAGCCGCGGGCTGTCGATCTCCTTGATCAGGTCGACGGCCCCGGCGGTCGTCTCGATGAAGTCCCAGGGATGCGGCTCGACGACGAGCTCGACGTCCTCGCGTTCGAGCACGGGCAGGAGGTCGTCGATCGAGCGCAGGAACGCCTCCCGGCAGGCGTCTGGCTGGTCGGGGTGGCCGGACAGCTCGGTGTTGACGCGCCGGCAGCCGAGCTCCACGGCGGCGGCGATGCCGTCCCGCCACCACGCGACGGCCTGCTTGCGGACGTCCTCGTCGGGGCTGGACCACGCCTGGATCACGGCGACCGAGGCGATCTCGACGCCTGAGCCGTCCGCCGCGTCGCGGAAGCCGCGCAGCTCGGCCGGCGAGGCGTGCATGGGGCCGAACGCCGGGATGAAGTCGTCGCGGTTGCCCATCTCCAGGTAGCGGTAGCCGGCCTCGGCGGTGGCGCGGGCGGCGTGCTCGACCGGTTTCCCCTGGAGCATCGCCGGGTCCAGAGCGATCTTCATGCCACTTCATCCTTCCAAACGCTGTCAGGGACGATGACCGCCTTGCCGGGGACCCGCTGGGCGCGAAGCGCGTCGAGCGCGTCGTTCACCGCGGAGAGCCGCCAGCGGGCGGTCGGGGGAAGTCGGAGTTTCCCGTCGGCGGCCAGCGCGAGGATCGACTCCAGGTCCTCGCGACGGCCCGACCGGATGCCGCGGATGTCGGCCTCCTTGCGCGCGACGACCGCGAAGTCCACGTCCGGGACGCGAGCGTACCCGGCGAGCAGGTACGTGCCGTGCGGGTCGAGCGCGTCCAGGCCCGGCGCCAGGACGGCGGGCGCCCCCGTGCAGTCGATGACGACGTCGACGGGCGCGGCGGCCGCCTCGACCGAGGCGACGACGTCGTGCCCGACGGCCCGCAGCGCGCGGCGGCGTACCGGGTTGGGCTCGACCGCCTGGACGGGCACGCCGTGCACGCGCAGCAACTCGGCGCACAGGTGACCGATGGGCCCCGCCCCGAGGACGAGCACGCGGCGCGGACGGCGTTCCAGGGCGACCCGGACGCTGTTGGCGGCGGTCGCCCCGCCGTCGACCAGCGAGGCGGCGTCCTCCCACGACAGCGGCGGCGGCACCTCGACGAGCTGACCCGCCCGTACGCGCAGGTAGTCGGCGTAGCCGCCCCAGGCGCCGAGCACGCCGGTGATCGACACCAGCTCCGGGCACAGCCGCTCGTCGCCGGCCCGGCACGCCGCGCACGAGCCCTCGCCGGTGAACAGGGTGATGACGGCCCGGCGGCCCATCCACTGCCGCGCTCCGGCTCCGGCGTCCACGACGACCCCGGCCGGCTCGTGGCCGAGCACGAAGGGCGTCTCGGGCCGGTAGGAGTGCCCGGCCAGGACGTGCAGGTCGGTGCCGCAGATGCCGCAGGCGTGCACACGCAGGACGACGTGGTCGTCGGCCTCGGGCACCGGACGCGGCACGCGGGTGACGTCGAGCCGTTCGCTCGGGATCGAGGGGGCCACGGCGGCCTGCATGGTGTCCGTGGCTGACGTTGCTCCCACTGGTCGCCTTCTTCCGGGGGGCAGGTTCGGTGTGCACACAGCATCCACAAGTGTTGCGGCAGATGCAACCCCCTAACGCTGCACGCAACACATGACTTGCCGGGAAAGGGTGGAAATTTCACAGGAAACACCCCGATCAAAGGGGTTGACATGCCCTGATTGTCCGCCATAGCGTCGGGCACCACTAACGTCCCTTGGTGCAACACAGTTCGTCTGACGCAACACCT
This sequence comes from Nonomuraea sp. NPDC049607, assembly GCF_040675375.1. Lineage (NCBI taxonomy): Bacteria > Bacillati > Actinomycetota > Actinomycetes > Streptosporangiales > Streptosporangiaceae > Nonomuraea > Nonomuraea sp. NPDC049607. Next base: position 37,302 of record NZ_JBFAOV010000014.1, on the reverse strand, counting down.
CGCTACTGATCACAGCGAGAGGTCGAGCCCCCCACGGCCGCCCGCAAGTGCTCTTCGTCGCCGACCTTGTGGATGAGACTTCAGGACGCGAGGAGTCACCGCCATCGAAATCCCTCCGACATCCCCCTTTTGCGGAGGCTTCATGGCTCATTTCAAGGAGGACAGGATGCTCCGACACCATCGCTCCGCACGAGCTCTGACCGCTGTCGCCACCGCCGCCGCCATCGGCGCCACAGGTTGCGCGGGCTCCTCGATCACCACGAAGCCGGCCGCCGCGCCGACCGACGTGGGCACGTCGTGCGCCAAGTACGGCACCGTCAAGCTGACCGTCGGCATGTCCGAGGCGGGCGAGGCCATCGCCAACGGATTCAAGGAGCAGGTGAAGTCCTTCCAGGCGGCCAACAAGAACGTCACCGTCGACCTGCAGATCAAGGACTGGGCCTCCTCGGCCAGCACCATCAAGCTGGTGATGTCCGGCAACAACCCGCCCGACGTCATGCAGGGCAACTCCGGCTGGGCCATCAACGGCGCCCTGTGGAAGGCGGGCCTGCTGCTGAACCTGGACCCGTACGCCAAGGCGTTCGGGTGGACCGAGAAGTTCCCCGAGTCCGCGCTGACGGTCAACCGGTTCACCGCCGACGGCAAGGCGCTGGGCGAGGGCAACCTGGTCGCCGTGCCGCCGGCCATCCAGTACGTCGGCGTGTTCTACAACAAGGCCGTCCTGAGCAAGCTGGGCATCGGCCCCGCCACCCTCGACGACAAGGCGGCCTTCGTCCAGGCGCTGGACAAGGCCAAGGCGGCCGGTGTCACCCCCGTCATGCTCGGCGACTCGGAGAAGTGGCCGGCGCTGCACAACCTGTCGCTGTTCAACGGCTGGTACGTGGCCCCGGACACGATCAACAACTGGGTCTACAACAAGCCCGGCAGCACCTATGACGACGACGGCCACCTGAAGGGCTCGACCGACTTCCGCTCCTGGATGGAGAAGGGCTACTTCAACTCCGACGCGCTGGCGACCAGCTTCACCGACGCCACCAACCGCTTCGGCAAGGGACAGTCCGCCTTCTTCGTCACCGGCTCCTGGGCCCTCGGCGACGTCGGCAAGGCCCTGGGCGACGACGCCGGCTTCATGCTCTTCCCCGCCGGCGACAGCGGCAAGCACGCGGCCGTCGGCGGCTACAGCCTCCCCTTCAGCATCTCCGCCAAGACCAAGTACCCCGACTGCGCGGCGGCGTTCATCGACTACGTGACCGCCGGCGACGAGGCCGTCGCGGCGCAGATCGCGGCCGGCCGCCCCTCCGCGACCAAGGCGGGCGTCAACGCCAAGATCGACGACCCGCTGCTCAAGCAGATGGTCACCGCCTACGAGCGGCTGTCGTCGGAGAACGGCCTGTTCACGTGGGAGGACTGGCCCACGCCGACGATGCTGACGTTCCAGGGCGCCGAGGCGCAGCGGCTGCTGTCCGGCGAGGTCACGCCCAAGCAGTTCAACGAGTCGGTCCAGAAGAACTGGGCCGACTACATGAAGACCCGTTCCTGATCCGCGGGGCGGCGCACGAGGCGCCTGCCCCGACCCCCGTGCGAGAAAGGCCATTCGTGGACAAGGTAGTCATCACCGTAACCGTCGACTGTTCCATGTCGTATCCCGGCTTCAAGGGCATGCCGCGGATCGACGACGTGCCCGCCGTCGCCGCCGAGTACGTACGGGCGATCGACTCCGGCGCGTCGCTCGTCCACCACCACGGCGTGCACTACCTGGAGGACTCGATCCAGGAGGACGGCCGCCAGCTCTCCCGCACCGACTTCGACGGCTGGGCCGACCTCACCGACCGCATCCGCGCCGAGCGCGACTCGATCATCCAGTTCGGCATCGCCAGCGCCCGGCTGGAGGAGAAGGTCGCGCTGATGAAGCTGCGCCCGGACATGATGTCCTACGCCTTCAACGTGCACGACGAGTACTTCCGGCCCGACCCCGCCTACCCGGCCAACGAGCAGTACGCCATCCACACCCGCCCCGAGCTGGAGGCCTTCTGCAAGGCGGCCAAGGAGCACGGCGTCAAGCCCGAGGTCGAGTCCTTCTACACCGGCGCGTTCTGGAACCTGGAGTTCATCCGCGACCAGGGCCTGCTCGACGACCCGGTCTGGACGACCCTGTTCCTGGGCTGGCCCGGCGGCGCGTGGACGCCTCCCACCGAGGACTCCCTGCTGTACCTGGTCAGGCACCTGCCGCCCCGGGTCAACTGGAACGTCAGCGTGATGAACCCGAAGATGCAGTGGCGCCTGCTGGCCATGGCCATGAGCCTGGGCGGTCACGTGCGGGTCGGCTGGGAGGACAACCCGTACCTGCCGGACGGGTCGCCGTCGCGCTCCAACGCCGAGCTCGTGGACGAGATCGTCAAGATCGCGCACCTCATGGGCCGCGAGGTGGCGAGCCCCGAGGAGGCCCGCGAGATCATCGGCCTGCCCGCCGCGCCTGGCGGGGCCCGGCCGGAGGCCGCGACCGCCGGCCAGAGCGCCTAGGAATCCGTCAGGACACGCCGGCGGGTGCGGTGCGGGGGACCGCACCGCACCGGTCGCGCCACGTAGGGAAGTTGATCGCACCATGGCCGTCACGGTCACCACAGACGCCGGCCCGGCGACGCCGGCCGGCAGGCGCCCCCGCCGGGGAGTCCGGCGGGGCGAGGTCCGCGGGATGCCGTACCTGCTCATCCTGCCCGGATTCATCTTCTACGCGCTGTTCGTCCTCGTCCCCATCGCCGACACGGTCCGCCTGTCGTTCCTCGAATGGGACGGGCTCTCCCCGCAGACGTGGGTCGGGCTCGACAACTACCTCCAGGTGCTGACCGATCCGAACACCTGGACCTCGTTGCGGGTCTCGCTCGTCTTCGTCGTCTTCGGCTGCGTGCTGCCGGTGACGCTCGCCCTGCTGCTCGTGGGCATCATCGCGCGGACCAGGATCCGCGGGCTGAGCTTCTTCCGGTTCGTGTTCTTCCTGCCGTACACGATCGCCCTGGCGGTCGTCGCGATCGCCTGGCGCTGGCTCTACTCGCTGGACGGCTCGCTCAACGCGATCATCGAGGCCGTCCTCGGCCCCGACCTGGTGCGGCCGTTCCTCGGCGACGCCGGTCTGGCGCTGCCCGCCCTGGGCGTCGTGGCGCTGTGGGCGACGTTCGGCTTCGTCGTGGTCATGCTGCTGTCCGGCACCCAGCACATCCCCAAGGAGCTGTACGAGGCCGCGCGCATCGACGGCGCCGGACCGGTGCGCGAGTTCTTCACCGTGACCCTGCCGGGCATCCGCCACGAGCTGCGCGTGTCGCTGGTGATGACCCTCACCTTGTCCCTGCGCATCTTCGACCTGCCCCTGATGGCGACGCAGGGCGGCCCCGGCTACGCCACCACCACGCCGTCGCTGATGATGTACCGCGACGTCTTCGTCAACGGGCAGATCGGGCCGGGAGCGGCCATCGCCGTGCTCCTCACCCTGGTCATCTTCATCGGCGTCGGCCTGGTCAACCGGCTCGTCAGATCGGAATAACACGATGATCTCACGCCGCAGCAACACCATGTCGTACGTGGTCCTGCTCCTGTTCGCGGCCTTCGCGATCTATCCCTTCATCTCCACGACGCTCGTCGCCTTCAACCCGCCGGACGCGTCCGTGAGCGGGCTGGCCTGGCCGAGCCAGTGGTCGCTGGACAGCTTCGTCAGCGCCTGGGAGAACCCGGACGCGGGCATCGGACGCTCGCTGCTCAACAGCGTCCTGCTGTCCGGGGTGGTGGTGAGCGTGTCGGTCTTCTTCTCGATCCTGACCGGCTACGCGTTCGGGACGATGCGGTTCCGCGGCTCGTCGCTGCTGTTCCCGCTGTTCGTCCTCGGGCTGATCGTGCCGTACGAGGCGACCGTCATCCCGCTCTACTACCAGTTCCGGGCCTTCGACCTCATCGACACCTACTGGTCGATGATGCTGCCGTGCATCGGCGGCTCGATGGCCTTCGGCACGTACTGGATGACGTCGTTCTTCAAGTCCTTCCCCCGCGAGCTGCTGGAGGCGGCGCGGACGGACGGGTCGAACCGGTGGCAGACGCTGTGGCGGGTGGTCGTGCCCACGGCCAGTTCGCCGATCTTCGCCCTGGCCACCATCCTGTTCATCTGGACCTGGAACAACCTGCTGCTCGCGGTCGTGATGATCTCTCAGCCGGAGCTGCGGATGGTGCCCGCCGCGCTCAACTTCTTCGTCGGGCTGCAGTACGGCAGCAACTACCAGATCACCTGCGCGGCCGCGATCATGGTCGCGCTGCCGGTGATGATCGTCTATTACCTCCTCCAGCGCCGGTACGGCGCCGACGTGCTCGCCGGTTCGCTCAAGGGCTGAGGCCCGGCGCCCACCAACCATCCATTCGTCACATCCTGTACAGGAGAATCACATGTCAGTGTCGAAGCCGGGGATCGGCATCGCGGGTCTCGGGCTGATCTCGAAGACGCACGCGGCGGCCTACAAGCGCATGTCCGACGTGGTCGACCTCGTGGCCGGCTGCGACGTCGACCCCGAGGCGGCGGCGGCCTTCACCGGCGAGTTCGGCGCCCAGACCCATGCGAACCTCCAGGACCTGATCGACGACCCGCGGGTCGACGTGGTGGACCTGATCCTGCCGCACCACCTGCACTACGACGCCGCGATGGCGGTGCTGGACGCCGGCAAGCACCTGATCCTGGAGAAGCCGGTCGCGCCGACGTACGAGCAGTCGGTGGCCATCCAGCGCCGGGCGGCCGAGGCCGGCGTGCACTTCATGGTCGCCGAGAACAGCCGCTACATCGCCGCCTACCAGGCCGTGCACCGGCTGGTGCGCGAGGGCGCCATCGGCGAGGTCATCCACGCCAGGACGTACCTGCGCTCCAACGAGAAGGCCCACCTGTCGATGCCGGGCTACTGGCGGACCCAGTACAAGCTCGGCGGCGGCCTGGTCATGGACACCGGCGCCCACTCCTTCTACCTGCTCAAGTGGCTGCTCGGCGAGTTCGAGGAGCTGACCGGCGTCTCCAGGAAGGTGTTCCCGCTCGACAACGAGATCGAGGACACCGCCGAGGTGTACGGCCGCATGCGCAGCGGCGCCCACTTCTCCTGCGGCTTCACCTCCGTGTCGGAGGTCCCCCACAGCGAGCGCCTTGAGCTGTACGGCACCGAGGGCGGCATCCTGGTGGACCAGATGTCCGACCCGGTGGTCAAGATCTTCCGCGGCCAGCACGACTACCGCGGCGAGGCCGTCGCCGACGTCCCCTTCGGCCCCGACGCCTGGCATCCCGGGGGCTGGCACTACGAGTCCGTGATCACCGAGGTCACCGACTACGTGCGCTCCCTGGTGGAGGGACGCCCTCCGCTGATCGACTCCGGCGACACCGTGTACGCCATGCGCGTCGTCGAGGCCGCCTACGAATCCATCCAGTCCGGGAAGACCGTCACCGTCCCGGCCGGCGCGCAGCTCTGATCCACCCCGACACCGGAAGCTGGACTTCTCCATGAGACTCATGCGGATCGGCGCCGCGGGCGCCGAACGTCCGATCGTCGCGATCGACGACGAGACCTACGTCGACGTCTCCGACGTGGTCACCGACTTCGACGGCTCCTTCTTCGCCGGCGGCCTGGACGCGCTGGCCGCGACCGTCGCCGACCGGGTGGCCGCGGGCGCGGTCGCCCGCTTCGCCGGTGAGCGTGTCGGCGCGCCGATCGCCCGTCCCCACCAGATCCTGTGCGTCGGCCTCAACTACGCCGACCACGCCGCCGAGTCGGGCGCGGAACCGCCGGCCGAGCCGATCATCTTCACCAAGGCGCCGAACACGCTGGTCGGCCCCGACGACGACGTGCACATCCCGCGCGGGTCCTCGGCCACCGACTGGGAGGTGGAGCTCGGCGTCGTGATCGGCGCCCGGGCCCACCACCTGCAGAGCGACGACGAGGCGCGCGCCGCGATCGCGGGGTACGTGCTCGTCAACGACGTCAGCGAGCGCGACTTCCAGCTGCGCCACGGCGGCCAGTGGCTCAAGGGCAAGTCGGCCCCGACGTTCAACCCGTGCGGGCCCTGGCTGGTCACCCCGGACGAGCTGGGTGAGGTGAACGGCCTGGGCATGTGGCTCGACGTCAACGGGCAGCGCCGCCAGACCGGCTCGACCGCCGACATGCTGTTCGACCCGGTCTTCGTCGTCCGCTACCTGAGCCGGTTCATGGCACTCGAACCCGGCGACCTGATCAACACCGGCACGCCCGCGGGCGTCGGCATGGGCTTCGACCCGCCGGTCTACCTGCGGCCGGGCGACCGGATGGAGCTCGGCATCGACGGCCTGGGCCGCCAGACCCAGTCCGTCGTCGCCGCCCCCTGACCGGAGGGCCACAGACGGCCGCCCGAGCCCCGGGCGCTCGCGCCCGGGCGGCGGCCCGCTACCTGAGCAGCACCGGGAGCCGGCGCGGCCGGTAGGCCAGGTCTTCCTCCCTCCAGGGCAGGCTGCCCAGTTCCTCGGCCGGCCGCAGGTCCGGCAGACATCGGCACGATGTCGCCGCTGGGCAGGACCACCGTCCCGACCGGGTCGGACGCCAGGCGGCGGGCCAGGTCGGGAGAAGGGGTGCCGTGCGGGCCCGGGGAGAAGTCCTTCCACATGACGTCGTCGCTCATGAGCCTCCTGCCGTGGCGGGTCGGGCGAGCCGCGTCGCCGGTCTCGCCCGATCACCCTGTCCGCCGCGTTTCCGCGGGGTCAAGAGGCCGGCCGATCTAGGAACGCCAGTCCGGCAGCCGGTCGGACTCGCAACCGGCGTCCTCGATCGCCGCCACGATGAAGCTCTCCTCGACCGGCCCCTCGGTGAGCACGCTCACCCGGCCGGACTCCAGGCTCACGTCCACGCCCACCACCCCCGGGATCAGGGCCAGCTCCCGCTTCACCGCCTCCACGCACTTGACGCAGCTTCCGCTGTTCAGGTCGGGGATGCCGTACGTGACGAGACTGTGGACAAGCGTGATCATAAGGTCCTCCGAAGTGCGGTACAGGGGTTGGGTATGGGGTCTGTTTCACCACGCCGTACCCTTTTCTGAGCTTGCCGTACGGCGGGCCACGACGACAGCGGATACGGCTTCCGCTTCCCGCCATGGCGGAAAGCGGACAGGAGAGGGATGTGAGCGAGGAGGCCACCGCCAGGCGGGTGTACACACGCATGCGCCGGCACCGGGAGTCGTTCGGCGAAGCCGCCACCGGGCTGGGGCTGCGCGGAACCGAGCTCCAGCGCGCACGGGAGCGGCTGACCAGGCTGGGCCTGCTCAACCCCGGCGCCGAGATCGCCGTCGACGCGATGGCCGCGCTCAGCCGCATGCTGGTGGGCGGCGAGGAGCTGCTCGGGATGCTCGCCGAGCAGCGGGCGGCGTCCAAGGAGCTCACCGAGCACTACCTGCGGCTGGACGGCGACCCCCAGGACGCCCATGTCGAGTTCTTCCCCCGGTCGCAGGTGGAGCTCCTGCGCGAGAGGCTGCGGGCGGCGACGGCGCGGGCGCGCGAGGAGATCATGGGCATGCACATGCCGCACGCCTGGGAGCCGGACCGGCTGAGGGCCTCCCGCGCCGAGGACGTGGGCGCGGTGGCGCGCGGGGTGCGGGTGCGCATCATGCACGCCCAGAGCCAGCTGGCCCAGCCGGCGCTGCGCGACCACGTCCAGGGCATGCTGGAGGGCGGCGTCGAGGTGCGTACCATGCCGTTCGTCCCGGTACGGCTGATCATGCTGGACCGGGAGCTGGCCGTGGTCGAGGCGACGCCCGGCGACCTCATGGCGGGCGCGATGATCATCGAGGGCCGCGGACTGGTCGCCTCCTACGCCGCGCTGTTCGACTACTGCTGGATGACGGCCTCCGAACCGGGCGAGGTGCCCAGGGCGGCCGACGGCGAGGACCTGGGCGAGCAGCAGCGCGCCGTTCTGCGCCTGCTGGCCACGGGCGCCAAGGACGACGCCATCGCCCGCGCCCTGGGCGTCTCGAACCGTACGGTGACCAGGGTCGTGGGGGAACTGACCGCCCAGCTCGGCGCCGACAGCCGCTTCCAGGCGGGCGTCCGCGCCGCCAAGCTCGGCTGGATCTGAGCCCGGCCCCCTCACCACGACGGGGCCGGCACCTCGGTGACATTGGTGCTGAATGATCACGCTGATCACACTGATCACTTGACACCCAGCGGGCGGCGGCACGCCTTGTATGCTGCCGCTGTTCCTGGTTTTGTGGCGCCGAGCCGCTGAGGCCGTGCGACACCGTTCTCCTGGCGGGGCGCACCTGCGCCGCCTGCGTGTACACCCGATTCACGGATGGCATGGAGCAGGTGGGATGACGACGGTTGGGGAACCGGATCAGGTGGTGCCCGACGAGGCGCGGCCGTGGCCGCGCGGCGCGGCGCGGCACTACCGGCGTGACCCGCTGGGGTTCGTGGAACAGGCGGCTCGCGCGCGCGGACCGGTGTTCCGCCTGCCCGACGACGGGTCGCTGTGCGTGGCCGACCCCGTGGAGGCCCTGCGGATCCTGCACGACGAGGCGGGCGACTACGACGAGGTGTCCGGGTTCTTCCATGTCGGCGGCGGGCTGCTGGGGCCGCGGGCGACGCAGGCGGCGATCGGCCGGGCGGCCCGTACGACGTTGCGCGCCCATGTGGCCGCCCATCGCGAGCGGCTGCCCGCCGTCGTGGCGGAGCTGGGCGAGGTCAGCCAGTGGCCCTCGGCCGGACGGGACGCCGTGCACCGGTTCCTGGCCGGCGCCCTGCTGCGGCCGGACAGCCCGCCCGCCCTGCGGGAGCTGATGGCGCACGTCGTGCGGCGCGAGGTGCTGATCCGCCCCAGCGGCCGGCTGGCGCGGGTGTCGCGGCGCGCCCTGTGGGCCCGCGTGGTGCGGACGATCGCCGCCGAGGTCCGCCACCGGCGACCCCGATCACGACCCGGGACCCTCTTGGACGCCACCCCACCCGACCCCGCCCTCCCGGACGCCTCCCCGCCCGGCCCCGGCGACCTGCTGGACGCCGTCATCGGCGCCACCCCGCCCGAGACGCCCGCCGAGCACGTCGCACAGGTGTACCTGCTGCTGTTCCGCACCTCGATCGCGCCGGTGGGCCACGTGGTGGCCTGGGCGCTGCTGTCGGCGGCGGCCGACGACGTCGACCTGGCCGCCGTGCCCGCCGGGTCGGCCGTACGCGAGTCGCTGCGGCTCTGGCCGGTGGCCTGGCTGCTCGGCCGCCCGGTACGCCGGGCCCACCAGGTCGGCGGCGTGCCGCTGGAGCCGGGCGAGAGCGTGTCCGTCTGCCCCTACCTGCTGCACCGCGACGAACGGCACTGGCCCCAGGCCGCCGCGTTCCGGCCGGAGCGCTGGGACGGCTCCGAGCCGCGCGGCCCCTACCTGCCCTTCGGCGGCGGCCCGTTCACCTGCGCCGGGGCGGCCGTCGCCCAGACGCTGGCCACCGACCTGCTCGCCGCCCTCACCGACGGCGCCCGCCTGGAGGTGCGCGCCGGCCCCGGGCGTCCCCACGTCGAGGGCATCATCACGCCCCCGCCCTTCCTGGTGCGCCGCACGGCACGCCGGACCTGACCACCACCGGTTCATCGGTTCGTCGGTTCGTCGAGGAGGGAGGTGATTCACCATGAGGAAGCTGCTGCGCCGCGTCACCGGCCGCCGGGTCAACCGGCAGGCCTGGTTCGTCTGGTAACCCCGCTCGACCGGCCGCGCCGGGCCCCGGGCCCGGCGCGGTCCCAGGAGGCATCGCATGTCGCACGTCCAGGAGACGCTGGCCGCCTACGAAGGCGTCGCCGCCCGCTACGACGAGCTGAACGCGCAGACGGACACCGCGGCCCTGGTGGGCCGGTTCGCCGAGGCGGCGCAGCGGCACGGGAGCCGGGGGAAGCGGCTGCTGGACGCCGGTTGCGGCACGGGCGGCAGCAGCGCGGCCTTCAAGGCGCTGGGCTACGAGGTGACCGGCTACGACCTGTCGCCCGCGATGGTGGCGGCCGCGCGGCGGCGGACGTCCGCCGAAGGCATCCCGTTCCTGGTGGGCTCACTTCTGCGGCCCCCGTCCGGGCTGGCCGGTTTCGACGTGGTCGCCTGCGTGGACGTGCCGCTGACGTACCTGACGACGGCCGACGAGCTGCGCCAGGCGCTGTCGGCCGCGCGCGCCCAGCTCGCCGCCGGCGGGGTGCTGCTCTTCGACCTGAACACCATCGGTTACTACCGGCGGACGTTCGGCGTCCCGGTCGTCGCCGACCGCGGTGACCGGTACGTGGCCTGGTTCGCCCACTCGCCGCGGATCGAGGCGGACGAGGTGGTGATCACGCAGTTCGACCTGTTCGAGCGCGCGGGCGCCGGCTGGGAGCGGCTGTCGATGCGGCACGTGCAGCGCCATCACTCCGACCGTACGGTGCGCCTGGTCGCCGAGCAGGCCGGGCTGCGCGTGGTGGCCGCTCACGGGCTGGTGGGGACGTCGGTGCACGATGTGGCCGACGAGGACGCCCACGACCGCATCCTGTACGTCACTCGTGCGCCCTGATGTTCGCTATATTCAGAATATGGTGAATCTACCGTCCGTCCTGTCCCTCCACGGTTGCGACCTGCGTTACGCCGACAGCGGTGGCGACGGCGTGCCGGTGGTGTTCTCGCACGGCGCGGGGGCCGACCACGTGATGTTCGACGCCCAGTCCCGGTACCTGCGGGCGCGCGGGTACCGCGTCGTCACCTGGGACCTGCGCGGCCACGGCCTCTCGCGCCCGTCCGGCGTCCGCTTCACCGCCGAGCGCGCGATCGCCGACCTGTGCGCGCTGATCGAGCACCTGGCGCTGGAGCGGCCGGTGCTCGTGGGCCAGTCCCTCGGCGGCAACCTCGGCCAGGCCGTCGTCCGGCGGCATCCCGGCCTGGCCCGCGCACTGGTCGTCATCGGCGCCACGCCGAACACGGCGCCGCTGTCCTGGCGGGACCGCCTGCTGCTGCGGGCGGCCGCGCCGATGCTGCGGACGATCCCGGCCAGAAGGCTTCCGCGCCTGATGTCTGACGCCTCCGCGACCACCCAGGCCGCCAGGGACGACGCCCGGCGGGCCTTCGGCCAGATGCCGAAGAAGGAGTTCGTGCAGGTGTGGCGGGCGACCGTCGGGTTCCTCTCCCCCGACCCCGGCTACCGCACGCCGGTCCCCCTGCTCCTGATCCGCGGCGAGCGGGACACCACCGGCAACATCGCCTCGGCCATGCCCGGCTGGGCCCGGCTCGAAGGCGTCGATGAGATCGTCGTCCCCGGCGCGGGCCACATCGCCAACCAGGACGCCCCGCAGGCGGTCAGCGAGGCGATCGACACGTTCCTGCGGACGATCCCGGCGCCGAGGCAGGCACGGCGATGAGCGAGCGGCACGCGTTCGTCACCTCCGTGGGTGACCTGCTGGCCTCCTGGAACCTCCCGCACGCGACCGGGCGCACCTACGGGCTGCTGCTCCTCACCGAGGAGCCGATCTCGCTCGACACCATCGCCGCCGAGCTCGAACTGAGCAAGGGCGCGGTGAGCACCGCGGTACGGCAGCTCGATTCATGGGGACTGGCCAGGGTGATCCCGCAGCCCGGCAGCCGGCGGCTGCTGGTCGAGGCCACCGGGGGGATCGAGTCGCTGCTGGAGGCGAGCCAGGCGCGGGCCAGAACCCTGATCGCCGCCCTGCGCGAGGGCGAGACCCTGGTGAACCCCGGCCCGGCGCAGGAGCGGCTCCAGGAGGTGATCGGGTTGTTCGCCGGCTATGTCGACGTCGGAGGCCGGATGCTGGCCGGCTACCGGGAGCGACGCCCCGGAACCGACGCGGCGGGGTAGCGTCTGACCCACGAAGTCGATCAAGGGGGCCCAGTGGCGGAACGGTCGGACATGTCCAGGAACGCGCGGGCCGGCAGGTACGGCGACGTCGCGACCGCGCTGGCGCTGCACAGCGACAGGCGGCTCGGCCAGGCGCTGGAGCAGGCCCGGGTGCTGGGCTCCGGCATCGGCGGCACCTCGGCGCTGCTGGACGTCGACGGCGTGCCGGTCTTCGCCAAGCGCATCCCGCTGACCGATCTGGAACGCGGCCCGGCCAACGTGCTGTCCACCGCGAACCTGTTCGAGCTGCCGCCGTTCTGCCAGTACGGGATCGCCGCCATCGGCGCCCCCGGCTTCGGCGCGTGGCGCGAGCTCGCGGCCGCCGTCATGACGACCAACTGGGTGCTGGCCGGGCACAGCCCGGCCTTCCCGCTGCTCTACCACTGGCGGGTGCTGCCGGGCGCGCCACCGCCCGCCGACGAGCACGCCGACGTCGAGGCGGCCATGGAGTACTGGGAGGGCTCCCCGGCGGTGGGCGAGCGGCTGCGCGCCCTGGCCCGCGCCTCGGCCTCCGTCGTGCTGTTCCAGGAGTACATCCCGCACGACCTCGACCACTGGCTGGCCGCCCAGGTCGCCGCCGGTCAGGACGCCGCGACGACGGCGGCCGTCCTGCTCGAATCGCGCCTGCTCCCCGCCGTGGCCTTCATGAACAGCCGCCACCTGACGCACTTCGACGGGCACTTCGGCAACATGCTCACCGACGGCGAACGCCTGTACATCGCCGACCTCGGGCTGGCGACCTCCTCCCGGTTCGACCTGTCCGGGCCGGAGATCGAGTTCCTGGAGCACAACCGGACCCACGACACCGCGTACGCGATGGCACGGCTGGTCAACTGGCTCGTCACCGACATCTGCGGGGTGAAGGTGCCGCCGGACGGCGTGCCGGAGGAGCGCAACGCGTACATCCGCGCGTGCGCGGAGGGCGCCGCCCCCACCGGTGCGCCGCCGGCGGTGGCCACGATGATCCGCCGGTACGCCCCCGTGGCGACGGCCATGAACGACTTCCACTGGGACTTCTACGGCACCAGCCGGACGACGGCGTACCCGGGCGAGAAGATCGAACGCGCCCTGAAGGCGATGCCCTGACCCCGGCGCGCCGGGCTGGGCCAGGGTCCCTGGTGACGACCCGGCCGCCGGTGCCATACCGTCACATCATGGACGAGCACCGCCAGAGCATCCCCGACGTTCTCCGGCCCGTCAGGGACGCCGCCGCGGCCCTGGGAGCGGACTTCCCCGACCTGGGCGCCGCGCTGCGCGCGTTGCGGCAGGTCGAGGTGGAGGTGGAGCTGGCGACCGATCTGCTGATGCGGCAGTCCAACGCGCAGGCGAACCAGGACGCGAGGCCACTGGGCGACCCGGCCTCCTGACCGCCACGGCGAAGTCGAGGTTCGTGCCCCCGGTACCCCGGGGACGCATGTCCACCGGCAGGCGATCGCGCGCCTCCCGGCCCGTGCGGTCCGGCCGGCATGTGACGCAGCTACCACTTTCCCGTGAGGAAAACAGATGGTACTTTCCTTACAGGAAAGCAGTAATCGACCTCCGGGAAGACCCCATGAACCAGCACGACGCCCAGTTCTCACTCGACGACATCCACCGCCTCCAGGACAGGACCCGGAAGCAGATCGTCCAGCAGAGCTTCGCGCCTCCGCGCGTGGCCGTCTCCGCGCTCGGCCTCTTCGGCACCCTGGCGGCCATCGATCTCCCCAGTCCCTGGCACTTCGTCGTCGCGGCGCTCGGGATGCTCGTGTACGTGGGCGTGGGCATCGTCTACGAGCACCGGGCCTCGGTCCGCCGGAAGGCCACCAGCATGGAGGTCCTGTTCCACGGCGGGCTGCTGGCCTACGTCATGGTGGCCTTCACCATCGGCCGGATCGTCGCGTTCGCACTGTTCGACCTGCCGTCTCACGGGCTGCTGTCACAGTCCGTCGTGGGCGCGGTCGTGGCGGCCGTGGCGTACGTCGCGGCCACGCCCGTGAACCGCTCCGTCCTGACGTCGATCGTCCGGCGGAGCGGCGGGGCCGCCTGATGGATCCGCTCTTCGACGAGTTCCTGCACGTCCCGGCGCGGCTGTCGGTCGTGGCGCTGCTGGCTCCGGCCGAATGGGTGGACTTCGGCTTTCTCAGGGACTCGGTCGGCACCAGCGACTCGGCGCTGTCCAAGCAGGTCTCGGCGCTGGCCGCCGCCGGGTACGTCACCGTCCGCAAGGACCAGGACAAGCGGGCGCGGCGGACGTACGTGCAGCTCACCCCGCAGGGACGGCTGGCTTTCCAGCGGCACGCGGCGGCCCTGGAGCGGATCGTCGCCCTCGCCCGCGAGTCCGCCGACCGTCCCGCCGCCGGCTGACCACGCGTCCGCCGCCGGCGGGTCAGTGCGTGAGCACGTCCGGGTATCCGAACGTCGTGACCAGGGCGGGATCGTGGAACTTGATCACGTGGGAGACGCCGGTGGCGATGGAGGCCAGCACCACGACGCCGTCGGCCCGCAGCGCGCCGTCCGCGTCCCGGTGGTAGACGACGGCGGAGGGCTGGCCGTTGGCGGTGGTCGCGATCATCCGCCAGTCGCCCGGCGAGCCCAGCACGTACGCGTCGAGCAGGTGGAGGCACCTCCTCCGGCCCGACCGCCAGTCGCGGAACGGCGTCGCCTCCAGCGTGGCGTCCGCGCGCAGCACCTGTTCCAGCAGGCCGACGTCGGAGCGTTCGAAGGCCGCGATGTAGCCGTCGAGCAGCGCGCGGGCCCGCCGGTCGGTCGGTTCGAGCAGTTCCGCGGGCTCGGGTTCCAGCTCGTCGAGCCGGGCGCGGGCACGCTGGAGACCACTCTTGACCGCCGCGATGGTGGTGTCGAGGATCTCCGCGGTCTCGGCCGCCGAGAACGCCAGCACCTCGCGCAGGATGAGGATCGCGCGCTGGCGGGCGGGCAGGTGCTGGAGGCTGGCGATGAGCGCCAACCGCAGCGACTCGCGTTCGACCGCCACCGCGGCCGGATCGTCGGCGGGCGGGGCGATCCAGGCGTCAGGCAGCGGTTCCAGCCACGAGACCTCGCCCGGCGCGACGGGGCTCGGCGGGCGGTCGGCTCCGTCGTACGGACCCGTCAGACCTGAGGGCAGCACCCTGATCGGGCGCGACTTCAACGCCGTCAGGCAGACGTTGGTGGCGATCGTGTACAGCCACGACCGGATCGACGCCCGGCCCTCGAACCCGGAGTAGGACCGCCACGCCCGCAGGTACGTCTCCTGCACCAGGTCCTCGGCGTCGTGCGCCGAGCCGGCCATGCGGTAGCAGTGTGCCAGCAGCTCCCGGCGGAACCCCTCGGTCTCGGCGGTGAACCGGTCCTGATCCGGCGCGGCCCGCGGATGCGCCGTCACGCCGCGAGCCTACGGGTGTCATGGCCCACGTTCCAGGGGCGGCGCGGGCCCGCTCCCATGATCACACCTCGTCCAGTCGCAGGATCATGCCGGCTCAGGGCAGCAGGGCCAGCTTGCCGACGGTGGCCCTGGCCTCCAGTTCCGTGAGCGCCTTCGGGCCGTCGGCCAGCTCGTACGCGGTGGGCAGGCCGGGGACGAGCACGCCGGCCGCGATCAGCGCGGACAGCTCCCCCATGATCTCGCCGAAGATCTGCGGTGCCGCCTGGATCAGCACCCCGACATTGAGGCCGATGACGTGGACCTGGTGCCTGTACACCAGGTCCCAGTTCGTGATCGGAGCCTCGCCGCCCGCGACGCCGTAGACGACGACCCGGCCGGTGACCCGCTTGGCCGCGGCCAGGCCGTCCTCGAAGGCGGCGCCGCCGGCCGACTCCAGCACGAGGTCGGCACCGGAACCACCGGTCAGCCGCAGCACCTCGGCGGCGAGGTTCCCGCCGCGGGAGTCCAGGACGTGGTCGGCTCCCAGTGCCAGCACCGTCTCGTGCTTGCCCGGCGATGCGGTGGCGATGACCGTCGCGCCGTAGTGCTTGGCCATCCTCACCGCGGCCTGGCCGGTCGCACCCGCCGCGGCCTGGATCAGCACGACGTGCCCGGCGGCTACGCCACCCAGAGGCCTGAGCGCGGCCAGCGCGGTGGGCCAGTTCACGACCAGCCCCAGCGCCTGCCGCTCCGTCCAGCCCGAAGGCACCGGCACCGCGGCAGCGGCAGGCAGCACCATGTACTCGGCGAAAGCGCCGTCCCCGATGCCGGCGACCCGGTCCCCCGGCCGGAGGTCGGTCACCCCCTCGCCCACCGCGACGACCTCACCGGCGGCCTCGAAACCCGCCAGGTACGGCGGTCGGGGGCCGCCCGCGAACGTGCCGTGCGCCTTGGAGACGTCGGCGAAGTTGACCCCGGCGGCGGCGACACGGACCAGGACCTCGCCCTGGCCGGGGCTCGGCACCGGCGCGTCGGTGATCAGGCGCATGTCCTGCGGTCCGTTGAGTGAGGTCTGCTGCAGCGCGCGCATGGTCGCGGGGATGCTCATTGGCGATCGGCTCTTCTTCGTCGGCGTACATGAGAGACCGGCCCGGCGTGCGGGCCGATCTCTCATGTAGACCCCGGCCACCGCGCAAAGGAATCGGGCCGCTCCCGAACGGCCGTTGTTCAGACGCGGTCGAAGGTCTGGACGGTGAGCAGGCAGGCGAACGCCGCGAGCGCGAGCCCGGTCCGGACCAGGTGCAGGTTCTGCCATCGACCACGGATCTCCTGCCAGTCGGCGGGCAGGAGGTCGGGAGCCCAGGCGTCCGCCATCCGGTTGAGGGGCCCCAGGCCCGCCAGCGTGAGGACGACGGTGAGGATCACCAGGATCAGGGCGGTCACGACGATCAGAGCCGAGGTCGCCCGCGAGGCCGGCGTGGCGCTCCAGACGCTGTACCCGTCCTCCCCCGGCGGCAAACCCGCCCTGGCCAAGCTCGTCTACGACATCACGCTGGCCGGCGACGCCCGGCCCGTGCCGCGGAGCGACCGCCCCGAGGTCCAGTCGATCCTCGACGAGCCCGACCCCGCCCGCAAGCTGGCCCGGTACGCCGCCATGGCCACCGCGATCCTCCGGCGCGTCCAGCCCGTGCACCGCGTCCTGCGCGCGGCCGCCGCTGCCTCTCCGACCGACGCGGGGCTCCAGGAGGTTCTGGCCGACATCGAACGTGAAAGGCTGAAGGGCAGCCAGGGGCCGGCCCACCACCCGCACGCGCTCGGGGCCCTGCGTCCGGACCTCACTCCGGCCAGAGCGGCCGACCAGATCTACGTCCTCACCTCGACGACGATCACAGCCACACGATGAAGCCGCCCTCCTCGCACAGAGGGGGCGGCTTTCTGCTTGGTCTACAGGTCCTTGCACCACATCCACTTGCCTTCGATGTAGCACTTGTACCAGCCGTCGTTCGCAGGATTCCACGCGTAGGCGGGAGTGCTCGTCATGCTGATCGTGAACACGGTGGAGACGGACAGCAGGACCAGGGCCATCGCCCGGCGCATACCCCGGGCCGCGAAGAGGTTTCTCATGCCGCTGATGAAACAGGCCACCACTTGGGCTGCTCTTAACACCCACTCGCGCCCGACTTGGCGACCGCCGGCGAGCTCGAAATGAGCATCGTGGATGGATGCGTCGCCGAAGCATGCCCTTACCGTTGAGAGGTGCAGAAGGCGCTCACGTATCTGGATCAGACATTCATCAACTTCCGTGAGTTCCCCTTCGGTGATCACGCATATCGCTGGGTCGACATCAAGCGCTTCGGCGTGTCTCACCCGGACGTCGGCGACGCCTGCCTACTGACCGAGCTGATTGGCCACGAGCAGTTCCGGGACGACTACGCCGGAGGGGGAGTCGAGGTCGACGGGCTTCGCCACGGCCCCTACTGGCTGCGGAACGTGACCCCGACCGCATACGGGCACGTGGACGAGATGACCGCGAGCGCCCTTCTGCGCGACTGGGCGGCACAGTTCGGCCCTCTTCCTGCGGCTCTGTCCGCCCAGCTGGACCACGACGTTCATCCGCTGATCACAGGAGCCACCGACAGATACCGGCTCGCAGACCTCGGCCACGGGGCCTTTCACGACTGGGGCCGGGTTCACAGCGACTTTCACGAGCTCGTCCTCGTCGACCGCCCCGCCAAGGTCCTGTCGCTCCTGGTCGCCGCTGACGACTGAGCGCTCGACGACGGTGCGTCGCGTACGTGGGGCTCAACCTCGCCGGCCCTCGGGCTGAGTCGCGGTGGCCCGGCATGATGCGATGAACAGGATGCCCGCGGCGGCCGCGGCGGTGAGCAGGCCGGACGCCGTCGAGACGACGGGGTCGTCGTAGTCGGGGACGTAGGCGGCGGTGACATTGACCATCGCGTGCGCCAGGATCGCCGCCGACAGACCTCCGGAGGCGTTGCGCAGGCCGAGGATGACCACGCGGCCCGCGACCGTACCAAGGAACCAGCCTCCGATCCAAGCCGCACCATGACCGGCCTGCACAAGCGGGATCACATGCCACGCACCGCAGAAGAGCCCGAGGAGCAGCCCGGCTCCGGCCGTGCCGAACCGGCGTTGCAGCGGGTCGGAGGCGTAACCGGTCCAGCCCAGCTCCTCGCACGCGGCCGCCGCCAGCGCCGCGGCGAGCAGCAGCGGCAAGGCCGCCGGCGACGTAGGAAGGGTCGAGCCCGCTTGGCCGCCGAGCCACCCGAAGATCCACGAGAGGGCGCCGATCGCGGCCGGCAGCAATGCCGCGGCGGCATACCAGCGGGTTCGTCCCGCGGGCCGGTCGACGACGCGGGCCAGCAGCGCCGTGACGGCGCCCCGGCCGCCGTCACGGCGGGCCAGGATCGCGGCGGCCAGCACCGGCAGCACGAACATGGTCGCGCTCGCGGGCAGGTCGAGGGCTCCGATGCGGACGGCGGGCGACACCGCCCCCAGGACGTAGAACGGCACCGACAACACGGTGACGAGGACGAAGAACCGCACCGGGTGTCCGGTCCGGTCGCGCGGTGGACTGCTGGTCGCCGACATTCTCATGGATTCACCATCACAAGTTGAGACACGATATCCCAAGTACCATAGACTACGATGGTGACACGAGAGACCCCGGAGAGCGGCCTGGCGCGACGCCGCAAGCGACTGTCCGACGAAGAGACCGCACGGCGGATGCTCGACGCCGCGACCGCCACGGTCGAAGAGGCCGGGCTGACGGTGAGCCTGGAGCACATCAGCTTCGAAGAGATCATCCGGGACGCCGGCGTCGCCCGCAGCGCCGTCTACCGCCGCTGGCCGTACAAAGATCTGTTCTTCAGCGATCTGCTGCGCGAGCTGGCCAAAGGCGCCAGCCCGGCCATCACCGAGGCCAACCCCGGCGCGTCGCAGGCGGCGGCCCGCACCGTGCTCGCCCATCTCGGCTGGGCCCGCACGCCGGGTCTGCGCCGCGCGCTGGCCGCGGAGGTGCTGCGGGAGGGCGCGCTCGGCGAGTTCGGGATCTTCCACCGGTCATCGGCCTGGCGTACCTATCTCGCGTTGCAGGCCACCTTCCGCAGCCTGCCGGACGGTGACCTGCGCGCCGAGGTCCAGCAGGCTCTCACCGAGTCGGAACGCTCGATGGTCGCAGGCGTGGCGACCGCCTACTCCTGGGGGGCGAGACTGATCGGCCTGCGTCCGTGCGCCGGCGTCACGTTCGAGACGGTGGCCCGCCTGGCCGTCGCCACATTGCGCGGGCTGATCCTGATGGCCCCCGGCAATCCGGAGATCGTCACCCGGCGGTTCCAGGCCAATCCGTTCGGGGCGCCCGAGCCCGCCGAATGGTCGGAGCCCGCGCTGGCGATCACGTCCGTGGTGCTCGGCCTGCTGGAAGCCGACCCCGAGGTGGAATGGACCGACGAACATGAGCGCTCGGTCGCGGCCGCTCTGCGAAACGGGCGGTGGGCGGCGAGCTGACAGCCGCCGCGCGGGGGCCCGGCCGGGACAGGCGTGTGATCAGAGGTCGTCGCCGGTCAGGCTGCCGGGTACCACGGCGACCTGACCGGCTCGGCTTGCCGCGGGGTCAGCCGAAGCGGCGCTTCTCGTACTCGTCGATGGCCTTGCCCAGCTTCGCCAGGCGCTCAGTGAACCAGACGTTCTCCGCGCCTGTCGCGGGCCGGTTCGGGTCGACGTACTGGTAGCCGAGGTTGGAGAACAGGGCGACGACGTACGTGCGGCCGCCCTTGCCGGGCAGGGCCTTCACGATCCCCGCGTCGGCGCCGGAGTTGTTCACCCAGCCGTTCTTGTGGGCGTAGGTCACCTCGGCCTTCTGGTCGCACGGTCGCACGTCGCGGCCGTAGGAGATGCCCTGGCCGGGAATCGTCACGGTGCCGTCGGCGCCGAGCCACCGCGAGGGCGTGAGCTGCGGGATGCCGGGGGCGGGATAGTCCGCGCCGCACCAGTTCGTGGTGGAGAGGGTGACGTTCATGCCCTGCTCGGCCAGCCTGCTCCTGAAGAACGTGCGGGAGGCGTCGCTCAGGACGTCGGCCGTGACCGCGGTGCCGCCCGGGGTCTTCCACAAGGTGCCCGCCCCGCCGTTGACCAGCGTCAGCAGCTTCGCCGTGTCGAGCGACGTCATGGTGACGGGGTTGCCCCATCGCGCGCCGTTGTCGGGGTTGGTGTTCTTGAGCTGGAGCGTCTCCAGGCCGAGGTCCTGGAAGGTCTGGTTGAGGCCGTTCACCGCGCCCTTGTCGTGCAGCAGCTTGACCATGGCGCAGGCGGAGGCGTTGGACGACCAGGTGAGCGCGGCGTCGAGGAAGTTACGGACCGTGTCGCTGCGGGCGGGGCCGCACAACGAGCTGACCGTGACCGGCTGGTAGGCGTAGGTGTCGTCGAGCGAGATCTGGCCCGCGTCCACCAGTCGCAGCACCCCGAAGCCCACCATCAGCTTCAGGACGGAGGCGGGGTAGGGGCTCATGAAGTCGATGGCGGCGTTCTCGCGGCCCGGCACGATGTCGATGCTGCCTTGGCCGCGGTTGGCGTACCAGCCGGCGTCGTCCCACTGCCTCCAGCGGACGGCCGAAGTACGCAACTTGTCGTCCATCGGGACGATCTTGCCCTCCGGGTACTGCGGGCTCATCAGCACGGTGCCGGAGGACAGGGGGCGGCCGAGCCTGTCCAGCTCGATGACGGTCAGGTCGATCTGCGGCTGCTGCGTGATCGGCGCGGCGGCCGCGGCGGCCGCGCGAAGGTCCGCCTGCTGCGGGACCTGCTTCGCCTCCTTGGCGGCACCCTCCCGCCGCAGGGTGTTCAGGTCCGTCGCACTCGTCGGCGGGCTGGTATCCAGGACCTGCTCGAACTGCTGACGGCCGAGCGCCTGTTGCAGGAAGTGCGCCAGCACGCTTCCTGAGCTGTTGTCCGCCTCCGCATTCGCAGGGTTCGACACGACGAGGCCACCCAGGAGCACGGCTGTGGCGGCGAGCCCGGACATGACTCGCCTCGGACGACTTGTTGGTCTAGTCAGAATCACAAGATCACCCTAGTCAGAAATGATCTCTGTTATGCGGTAGTTATGAAAGATCTCACAATAAGTGACGACTCGTGATCATCCGATCGCCGGCGGCGATGCCATCGGATTCGCCGACCCGCACCACGTCACACGCGCAAACAATTCATTACTCTCCGTGATAATCGTGCAGTCTGCGCCGTACGGTATGGATCAGCCGATCGGGCCACTTTCGCTGGACGGTGCTTCGCGAAGCGCCGCCCACCGAGCCATCCCGGCCCTTGGGGCGATTCGCCATGTTCAAGTCTTTGCGGTCGACGCTGCCGCACCCTTCCTGGCCTTTGACGTGCAGCAGGCGCCAGAAGGCGAACAGTTCACGGAGGACACCATGAGACGCGCAGCCCTTCTACGAGGTGCCGCCATACCGATGCTGGCCACGGCACTGCTGATGGGAGCCGCTTCGGCGGCCCAGGCGGCGACCGGCGGTGACGGCGGCGGAAAGGGCCCCCGCCCGCACGCCTGCCCACCGGGACGCCCCGGCCCTCCCGGACCGCCCGAGCCGACCCAGATCATCCGGACCCCGCACACGCTGACGTCCGGCCTCAACACCGGCACCTCGACCTGCCCGGCGGGAACCGCCATCACAGGCGGCGGACTGGTGACGCCCCTCGGCGGCAACAACCTCACCGTCCAGGTGTACGAGTCCTTCCCCTCCGCCGAGAACACGTGGACGGTGTCCTTCAACAACTCGGCGAGCACCACGGGCACCTACACGGTGTACGCCATATGCATCCCCGTGACCCCGACGACCTGAAGCCTCATGGCACACGGACACGGCCAGGACGGTCATGAGCGGACCACACACCGCCGCTCGACGTCACATCTGGCCGGCCATGACAACGGACAGGGGCGCCACCCCACTGAGGTGGCGCCCCTGTCGATGGGGCCTCCGGCCCGGACGTGCGACGCGCGCAAGACGAACGTCGTCCACGCCGGCCGGTAGGCTTTTGCACCCCATCGCAGCGCCCTCCAGGCCGATCTCAGTGTGGTCGGACGTCCCAGGCCGGCCGTTGGATCTGATCGTTGTACACGATGATGTCGGCGTGGTCGGTCGGGCGGGCTGTGGCGAAGTAGAGCTGCTGGGAGGGGATGTACCGGTTGTGCCAGGACCGTTCGATCTCGGCGGTGTCGGCGGAGGAGCCGGTCAGCGCCGCGGCTCGGTCCCGGGCACGATCCACCGTCTGCTCGAAGGGGACGGACACGAAGATGCGCAGGTCCCACCGGTCGACGAGTTCCGGACGCAGGAGGAAGACGCCGTCGAAGAGCAGTACGGCGTCCGCGGCGGCGGTCATGGCCGGCGGTAGCGACTGAGTGTCGCTGTCCCTGTCGTAGACCGCGTGCCGGAACCTCCGGTCTCCGCCCGGGCCCAGCGGATCGAGCAGGACCCGGCACAGCGCGGCGTTGTCATGGGCGTCGAAGTAGCAGGCTTCGGCCGAGTACCGGCCGCGCCGGTAACGCTGTGCACTGGGGAAGAGGAAGTCGTCGATGCACGCGCGGACGACGTCGCGGTCCTGCGCACGCAGGACGACGGCGAGCTCGTCGGCCAGAGTGGTCTTGCCGGCGGCCGGCGGCCCGTCGATGGCGACCCGCAGCGGGTGCGCGATCGTGACGGACCTGACCGCCTCGGCCAGCCGGCTGATGAGCTCGCCACGGGTGCCTTGTTCCATTGCTGCCTCTCTCGTCCACCGTCTGCGGAGAGCCGACCGCGTGAACACCTACGCCACGGGCGAACCCCCTTCCAAGCAGGATGAAGGAAACAACCCCGCGAGGAACGATCCTCAGCCCGTCCTGCCGCCCCGGCGCGCCGCTCGCCACGCACGCTCGCCATACTGCAGGAGGCGCGCGGTGAAGAGATGAAGATTCACCCGGCACCCGCGCCGGCCTGATGCTCCGGCACCGCCATCGGCCCGGAGCACCAGCGCCACGACATCCACGACGTCGGAAGGCCCTGATGACAGCCGACCAGCCCATCTGCTGCCCCACCTGCAAGGGGGTCCTCCCCGGACGGCAGCGCAGCGACTACACGGCCGCCCGCGGCCGCCTCGTCGTCGTCAACGGCTACTGCCAGGGCCGCTGCCCCGCCCCCGCACCGCCGCCCCGCATCCAGGTTCCCGCCGAACAGGCCGGGGGCGTACGGCAGCCCGAGAGCGTACCGGCACTCTGACCCCGGAGCGCCGAGGCCGCGTCGAGGTCGGACGGCCGGTCGTTCAGCCGAGGATCTCCACGTACCCGTCGGTCCCGTGAACGCGGATCCGCTGCCCGTCCCGGATCAGCCGGGTGGCCCCCTCCACCCCCACCACCGCCGGCAGCCCGTACTCACGCGCGATCACCGCTCCGTGCGTCATCAGGCCGCCCACCTCCGTCACCAGTCCGGCGATGCCCACGAACAAGGGGGTCCAGCTCGGGTCCGTGTAAGCCGTGACCAGGACGTCTCCCGCCGCCAGGTCGGCCCGCGCCATGTCCGTCACCACCCGGGCACGGCCCTCGACCGTCCCGGCCGAGACCGCCAGACCGGCCAGCGCGCCGGGCGGCGCGTCCGCGTTCCGGTACTGGCCGGCGAGCACCTCGCCGTCCGACGTCAGCACCCGCGGCGGCGTGAGCGTCTCATAAGTCCGGAAAGCCTCCCGTCTGCGTAGAACGAGCTCACCGTCGGCCTCGCCCGTGCGCACGACCTCCCGCAGCTCCTCGAACCGCAGGAAGAAGACGTCCTCCCTGTCCCGCAGCGTGCCCGACCTGACGAGCCGGTCGGCCTCCCGCAACAACGCCTGCTTGTACGCGAAATAGCGGCAGACCATGCCGTACTTGGGATACTCCCGATATCCCGCGAAAGTCCGCACCCGCTCGATCATCCGCCGAGTCTCCTCGGCCTTGCTCTCCCCGTCGGGCAGGGCACGCAGGCGCGTCAGCAGCTCCCGCTCCTTGCGCAGCGACTCCTGACGTCCCTGCTCGAAACGCCGCTCACCGGCCCCCGACTCGAAGTTTCTGACATTTCCGAGAATGGCGGGCACAAGCATGGCGGGCCGCTCGCTCCACCGCGTCCTGGTGATGTCGATCTCCCCCGCGCAACGCATGCCGTACCGATCGAGATAGCCCCGGACGGCCTCGGCCGCCTCCCGCCCGCCGGGCAGCTCGCCCAGCTCCTCCAGGAAGCCGTCGCCCTCCCGGCCCTCCTCCGCCACCCGGCGCAGGAACGCCACCACCTCCGGATGCGGACGGATCGCGTCGGCCACGTCCAGGAGCGCCAGCCCCATCTCCGACGTGACATTGTCCGGGACGGACTGCGTGAGCACGTCGGCCGCGTTCTTCTCCCCCAGCCACGTCTCCAGGTGATCGTTCAGCCACCAGGCCGCCTCCATCCCCGCCATGATCGCCTGGAAGCTGCGCGGACCGAACAGCAGCCGCCTCAGCTCCTCGATGTCGGCGAGAATGAACTCGAACAACGCGGGCCCGGACAAACCCTCGATCGTGCGCCGCAAAGTGGCCACGGACGCCTGACCGTCCCGGACGAGCTCGGCGACCACCTCCGGATCGGTCTCGATCGGCACCCGCGCGGCGCCGGCGGGCGCGACACCGGACTCCTCCTCCGGAACCAGGCGCAGGAAGTCACCGCGGTCCACCACCGTCTGCAGCGCGTCCCGGATGAGCGGATCGGACTTCCCCAGGGTCCCGATGAGGTTCGCCCGGCCGGCCGACGTCGCCAGGACCGGAGCCACGTCCACGAACAACCGCCCGCCCGCCTCCGCCATCGGCCGCGGCGTCGTCAACTGCCACATGGACAGACCCAGCGGCTTCATCGCGTCCGTCATCATCTGCTGATGGCCGACGGAGACGTAGACGTGGTTCTCCTCGTCGCCGGCCACCGGAACCGGGAACAGCGTGGTGATCGGCCGGCTCTGGACAATATGGAAGTCCTCGCCCGTCAGACACCACTCGATGTCCTGCGGACAGCCGAAATGCGCCTCGATCCGGCGGCCCAACCGGGCCAGCCGTACCACCTGGGCATCCGTCAGAGCCCGCCGCGCCCGCCGCTCGGCCTCGACCGGCCCCTCCTCGGTGCCGCCGCCGGGCGACGCCCGTACCCACCGCGCCTTGGACCCCACCGACACGCTCACGACCTGGTCGTCACGGACCGTGTAGACGTCCCCCGACACCACGCCCGAGACCAGCGCCTCCCCCAGCCCCCAGCCCGCCTCCACGGCGGCGAGCTTCCGGTTCGACGTCACCGGATCGGCCGTGAACAGGATCCCCGCCGCGTCCGGGAACACCATCCGCTGCACGACCACGGCCATACGCACCCTGCGGTGATCGAACCCGTTACGACGCCGGTAGACCACCGCCCGCTCGGTGAACAGCGAGGCCCAGCACCGCCGCACATGCCTGACCACCTCCGCCAGGCCCACGACGTTCAGGTACGAGTCCTGCTGACCGGCGAAGGACGCGGTCGGCAGATCCTCGGCCGTCGCGCTGGACCGCACCGCGCAGGCAGCCTGCTCCCCGAGCCGGCCCAGCGCCTCCCCGATCGCCGCCACCAGCTCGTCAGGCACCGCCGCGCCCTCGATGACGGCACGGATGTCCGCGCTCAGCGCACGGACCGCCGCGTGGTCGTCCGGGTCCACCCGGGACAGCAGGTCGAGTTCGGCGTCGAACGACGGCGCCGCGGACACGACCCGCTGGAAGGCGTCCGTCGTGACGCAGAAGCCGTCCGGGACGCGGACGCCGTCGATCCGCGCGAGCTCGCCCAGAGCCACCCCCTTGCCGCCGACGTCCGCGAGATTCGTCGAGCCGATCTGCCCGAAGCCCATGACGTAGCCCAATTTCCGTCGCTCCATCCTTCGTCGGAGTTGGTTCGCACCGGGCAGTATGAAGGACTTTCCGAGGTCTCATGAGGCGCGCGGATCAGATATAAAGTGAAACTGAGGGGGTCCCCCGGCGAACGTTCTCTTCAGGGGTCGGCCCCTCCTTCACGCGGGCCGCGAGGCACGGGACGGCCTTGAGGGGCGTGCGGTGCGCCTCGATCCGGCGGCCCAACCGCACCAGCCGTACCACCTGGGCATCCGTCAGAGCCCGCCGCGCCCGCCGCTCGGCCTCGACCGGCCCCTCCTCGATGCCGCCGCCGGGCGACGCCCGTACCCACCGCGCCTTGGACGCGAGCGCCCGCCCTGCGCGTCAGCGGGTACGCGGTCGGCTTCCGCGGTGACGCCTTCGACGTCCTGGCCGACATGGGCTCCTGGACGAGGTCCGCGCCTGCGACACCCGCATGCGCGGCACCGACCTGGTGGACGGCGACGGCGTCCGGAGGGGCGACCTGGAGGTGCCCAAGCGTGACCTGACGGCCATCCTGCACCGCCTGACCGAGCACGACGTCCGGTACGTCTTCGGCGATTCCATCCGCACCCTGGACCAGGACCGGACAGGAGTGCGCGTGACCTTCGAACAGGGCCCGACGCCACCTTCGACCTGGTCGTCGGCGCGGACGGCAGCTACTCGACCGTCCGGCGGCTCGCCTTCGGCCCGACGAGCATTTCATCCGGCACCTGGGCATGTGCGGCGTCGGCTTCACCACGGACAACTACCTGGGCCTGGACCGCCGCGGCGTCCTGCAGAGCGCGCCGGGCCGGGCCGTGTACGCGTTCAGCGCCGCCGACGCCGGGCGGGTGACCGTCAGCCTGTCGTTCTCCACCGACTCCGCGGAGCTGGACCTGCTGGGCCGCGATCGGCAGGAGGACATCGTCCGGGTGGCCTTCGACGGCGCGGGCTGGGAGGTGCCACGACTGCTGAAGAAGATGTCGGCCGCGCCGGACCTGCTGTTGTCGTCGTCCCGCCAGGTCGAGATGGACCGCTGGTCCGCGGGCCGCGTCGTGCTGGTCGGCGACGCCGGCTACTGCGCCGCGCCGACGTCCGGCATGGGCACCTCCCAGGCCCTCATCGGCGCCCGCGCGCTCGCCCTGCGGCTGGCCGAGTCGGACGGCGACCACGCCGCCGCCTTCGCCGCCTACGAGCGCCAGGTCCGTCCGTACGTCACCGTCAACCAGCGGCACGGGCGGGAGGCGGCCAAGCTGTTCGGAGCCGGCTGAGGCGGCACGTCGCCGCCCGTCCCCGTCGAGGCGACGGGCGGCCTGCGCACCGCGGACTTCGTCCTGGACCACGTGCGAGGCCACCGCGGAGGCCCGGGACGAGCCGTCGGGCCCCGCTCGGCGAGAAGCGGTCGCTCGACGATGTCCGCCGAGCGGGAACGTGCCAACCCCTCGACGCGACGCTGACGACGACGTCCCGGCGCCTGACGATCACAAAGGCGCAAAGGGTACCCCCAATCGGGACGCTCCTCCCCCCGCCATCACGCCAAGCAATAAAAAAGTAGCCACCGAGATAGGAAAAGCTGGCGCCCCCGAATCGGGAGTCACAAATCCCCACATAACCGGAAATATCCCCAACTTACCGACACCCTTCGAGGGCGACGGGCGTAGAAATCACCTGAGTTCTCCGCCTTTGTCGCCCAACGAGGCTTTCTGGCGACTTATTCCAGATGATGGTTTTTGCGTTTCTCTGGTCGCCCAAGACCTGGTCACTCGCGAGTCAGGTTCCGTTATAGAGTCTGCACCCGTACCCGCGGAAGAAAGGTGACAGGCATGCAAGACGCGGCCCTCGACCGAGTAAAACTGATCTTCACCCTGTTCGACGCCGACGGCACCGGTTACCTTGAGGTCGAAGACTTCGATCGTATGGCCAACCGCGTACTGGCGGCTTCCCCACGTTCCACCGAAGCCGCCAAAAGCGCAATCAGTGATGCTTTCCGCCGTTACTGGACGACCCTTGTCGAGGAGCTGGACCAGGACAAGGACGGGCGCATCAGTTTCGAGGAGTACTGCGCGTGCGTGCTGTCCCCCGAGCGTTTCGACGACGCGCTGACCGACTTCGCCGACGCGCTGGCCGAGCTGGGTGACCCCGACGGCGACGGCCTCATCCACCGCACCGACTTCATGGCGCTCATGACCGCCATCGGCTTCAAGCGGCGCAACGTCGACACCCTCTTCGACGCGTTCGGCCCGTCGCAGGACGACCAGGTCAAGGTCCCGGTCTGGGCCGAGGGCATCAAGGAGTACTACAGCCCCGAGAAGGCGGACATCGCGGGCGACCTCCTGCTCGGCGAGTCGAGCTGACGACCGACACGAGCCGATGCGTCCGGCCTTCGACGACGAAAAGGGAGCAGTAGTGGAACCAGTCATCGGACTTGCCATCGGCCGGGGAACGGGCCCCGAGCTCGCGGCCGTCTTCGAGCGGGTGCTGGGCGGCATCGCCGACGTCTGCGGGGCGAAGGTCGCCCTCACGCGCTCGGAGCGGATCTATCACTCCTACGTGTCCCTGAAGGCCGGTGCCGAGGCCGAGAGGATCCGCGAGAGCACGCGAGAGGACGCCGACCACTACACGCAGTTCTGCCGCACACTGGCGGCCTCCGGCGTCCGCGCCGTCTTCCGCACGGCGATCAACGCCCAGTCGCTCTACCTGGTCCGCCAGCGCCTCCAGGCGGTGAAGATCGACGCCATCACCGCGCCCGGGGCGTCGCTGCTGATGGTCAGGGACCAGGCCCAGGGCTTCTACACGGGCGAGAACGTGCATCTTCCCGGCGCGCTCGTCCGTACGATGACCTTCAGCAAGGAGATCACCGAGAAGGTCATCGCCCTGGCCGTGCGGCGGGCGCGGCAGGAGTGGCCCGACGGCCACATCGACGAGATCGTCATGGCCTACAAGTTCCACCTGCTCGACGGGGCGCTCGACGGGTGGGTGGCCGAGAGCGCCGCGCGGCACGGCGTGCAGATCGGCCTGTTCCAGCCGGACACGGTCAACCGCAACCTCATCGAACGCGGCCCCCGCCCCCGCACGGTGATCATCGCGGGCAACGAGTGGGCCGACATCATGCACGTGGTGCTGCTCGACCGCTTCGGCTCCGAGCGGCAGGAGAACCGCTGCACCGAGAACGTCTACCTGCATCCCGACGCGTGCGGCCTGGTCGAGTACCAGACCGTGCACGGCTCCGCCGACGACCTGGCGGGCACCGGCAGGGTCAACCCGATGGCCACCGTCCGTGCCGCGGCGGCCATCGCCGAGCGGCACGCGGGGTGCGCCGGAGCGGTCCGGATGGTCGAACGCGGCCTGACGACGCTCGACCACCACGGCATCGCCACCCCCGACGCCGGCGGACGACACTCCACCACCGCCGTGGTCGACGCCCTGCTCGACGCGCTGGAGCCGGTGGCCCGGCCGGTCCTGATGGCGGACTCATGACCGTCGGGCAGCACCGGCCCACCCCGGTGGCCGACGAGCATCTACCCGCCCCGGTGGCCGACGAGCACCGCAGCGCCCCCGAGCGCGCGGCCCTGGTCGTCGTCGACCTGCAGAACGACTTCTGCACCGGCCCGACCGCCCGCGCCCGGTACGCCGGTGACCTGGCGACCCTGGAAGCCGCCGTGACGAACACCGCCAAAGCCCTCGAATCGGCCCGAGCCTGCGGCATGGACGTGGTCTTCGTCCGGTTCGTCGGTGACGTCGAGCATCAGGGGCCGAGCTGGCGGCGGCGCGACCTTGAGCAGGGCAAGGCCCTCAAATGCCTGGAGGGCACCTGGGGCGCGCAGTTCCACAAGGTCGCGCCCGCGCCCGGGGAGCCGGTCTTCACCAAGTGGGCCTGCTTCGACGCCTTCCTCAGCGAGGGCTTCGAACGGCACCTGCGCGGGCGCGGCATCGCCCGCCTGGTGTTCGCCGGTCTCTACACCGACGTCTGCGTGGACACCACCGCCCGCACCGCCTTCCAGAAGGGCTTCCACATCACGGTGCTGACCGACTGCACCACCGGCCGCTACCTACCCGACGCGGAGATCCTGCGCTTCATGGCGGCCCTCTACGGCGCCCACCTCACCTCCCACGACGCCCCCGGCTCGTGGATCCCGGAACAGGAGACCGCCGCGGTGCCAGCCGCCGGTCGAACGGCCCGAGAGGAGAGCACGTGCCGGACAACCGACAGCTCGAAATCGAGCACGGCGTCGGCCTGACCGCTCTCATGGTCGCCGCCGCGCGCGCGATCGAGACCCATCGTCCCGACTCCCTGGCCGCCGATCCCTACGCCGAGCACTTCGTACGCGCCGCCGCGTCGTCGGCCGCCTGGCCGACCCGTCCGCAGGACGTGCCCGATGGTGACGCCAACCCCCTTTGGGGAAGGCTGGGGCGCTACTTCGGTCTGCGTACCCGGGTGCTCGACGACTTCCTGTCGCGCGCGGCCAAGGCGGGCATCCGGCAGGTGGTCCTGCTCGGCGCGGGGCTCGACACGCGGGCCTTCCGGCTCGGGTGGCCGCCGGGACAGGTCGTGCACGAGATCGACCGGGCGGGCGTCCTGGCGTTCAAGGAGGACGTGCTCGCCTGCCTCGCCATGGAGCCGTCTCCCCCGGTTCCGGTCGTCCCGGCGGCCCGGCGCCGGGTGGTCGCGGCCGACGTGGGCGACGACTGGGCCAGGTCGCTGGTGGCCGCGGGCTTCGACCCGACCGTCCCGGCCGCCTGGCTGGCCGAGGGGCTTCTGCTCTACCTGCACCCGGAGGTCGAACGGCGGCTCCTGCGGACCATCGACGTCCTGAGCGCCGAAGGCAGCGTCCTGGCCTTCGAGGCCAAGCTCGGGCTGGGGACACCGGCGGTGCGCGTCGGCCCGATCTATGCGGCGGCCAAGGCGCAGATCGGCGTGGATCTGCTCGCGTTGTTCGACGGGAATCCGCGGCCTGACTCCATCGGGCTGCTGAGGGCACGGGGGTGGTCCGCCACCGTGCACACTCCCTACGACTTCGCCCGCCGGCACGGCCGAGGCCCCCTCCCCGAACCGGACGACGCCTTGGCCACCAACCGGTGGGTGTTCGCCGACAAACCACGACAGAGCCACGTCTTGGGGGTGTCGGTACCGACGTTCCGGGACTGCTGATACCTGGAGCCGATGGTGGAGGGAAGCGGTCGTGGCGGTGCTGGCGGATTTGTGCCGAGTGGCCGCCTCGACTGGCCCAGGGGTCTGTTGGATGGCGCCCTGAACCCGGCCGGGCGGCTGTCGGGAGGCGGCCTGAACCCGCTCATGCGGCTGTTTGGATGGCGGCCTGAACCCGCTGGGGTATCTGTCGGGATGGCAGCTTGAACCTGCTGGGGGCGGTTGTCGGGATGGCGGCTTGATTCTGCTGGGGAGGCTGCTCGGACGGCTGTCCGGGAAGCCGGCTTGCGGCGGCCGTCCGGGAGGCTGGCTGATCCTGCTCCGGTGGCCTCACCTGCTCGGGGGCTAGGTGATGGCGGTGGTGGAGATGCGGGTGGGGTGCGGGCGCTCCTCGGCGTGGGCGACACACCACCGCCTCTCCCGCCGTCCGTCCTCGCGGCTTGTGTAGGGGCGGCGGCGCGGAGCCGCTGCGGCGGTGACGTACGCCGCGCCGACGTCGCCTCGGCTGCGCATCGCGCCTGAGCCGGGTGGCCTTGCCACGGCCACCGCACCCGTTCTCAGCCGGGGGTGTGGCCTTGGCTGTCGCGTCGCTCTGGGGCGGGGCTGTTGGGTGGGGGTCAGTTGGTGGTGGTGTGTTCTCGGGCGGAGACCAGGATTTCCAGGATTGCCAGGGTTTGGGCCCATGGCACCGGGTTGGGGCCGCCGTGCACCATGTTGAGGAATGCCTCGATCGTGCCGGTGTACCCGAGGGTCTGGGCCGGGTCGGGGCCGCCTTGGATCACCACTGACTCGCTGCCGTGCCGCCTGTGCAGCGTCACCGTGTACGCGTCGTCCTCCGACACTCCCAGGATCTCGACCGTGCCGACGATCCCGTTCGCCCACTGCAGCGCCAGCACGCCGGTGTCCTCCGAGCGCAACGTCCGGTAGTGCCTTCTGGTTCCGGCGGCGCCCACCAGGCGGACGTCCGGGCCCAGCAGGGCGACCAGCAACTCCACGCCGTGGATGCCTATGGTCACCATCGTGCCGCCGCCCTCGCCGGGCGTGTCCTGCCAGGCGTTGTAGCCGTCGGCCCACTGGCCCACGTCGTGCCGGATCGTCGCGCGTACCGACAGCACGTCCTGCGTGTCGGGGCGGAGCGCGGCGAAGGCGGGTGCGAAGCGCAGTACGGAACCCGACATCACCCGCTCGTGCACCGGCACTCGGCGCAGGGCGTCGAGCTGCTCCCTCGTCGCGGCGGCGGGCTTGTTGACGAAACAGGGCGCGCCGGTCTCCAGCACGCGTTCGAGGACGGCGGGCACCTGCGGGTTGGGCACTGTCAGCACGACTCCGTCGGGCTCGGCCGCCAGGAGCTCGTCGAGGTCGTTCGCCACCTTCGCGTCGGGGTGCTCGTCGGTGAAGCGGCGCAACCGATCGGGGTCCGGCTCCCAGACGGCCAGCTCGGCGTGGCGGGTCAGGGTGCGGGCGTCGGTGTACGGATGGCTGGTGGCGAGCCCGGCGAGCGCGATACGCACAGCTTTTGTCTCCGAGTGGGTGATATTTCGGGAAATGATCCCCATGATGTCAGGGTCCCCATGCGCGTCCCTCCCGAAGGTCCGCCGCGAACGCGGCACCTGGCGTAACACGACGAACCGCGGGTGGAGGAAGCGCCCCTGCCGTCGCGGCGCCCCTCCATGGCTACGCGGTCTTCTCGAAGGGGGCTGGCGCCGCCCCCTTCGAGAAGACCGCGCGTTGCTCGACGGTGAGCGTCCTTGTCGGGTGCGGATCTCGGTCGCCCGCCGCTGGTCGCTGGCGGCGCCCTTGCCACGGGTAAACGTCACGGGCAGACAGGCATCGGCCCGGTCGGCGACTGCGAGTCCGCCGGGTCGTCCCGGGTCGAGGAAGGAGGCCGGCGGCGGGCGGAGTCAGTCTCCGCGGCGGTACCGGGAATCGTCGAAGAAGGCACGAAGCCGCGGATCGTGCCTCTCCACGGCACCCGGATCGACGATCCAGAACGCGTACGCCTCCGCGAACAGCTCCCCGTACGACGTCCGCGAGTACGGGGTGAGGTCCGTGCCCACGTTCTCCTTGCTCACGAACGTGACGAAGTTCCGCAGGCACGGCGTGATGTCGCGCCCCTGCGGCGTCTTGTACTTCGCCCGCCAGCGGACCTCCAGGATCTGCGCGTCGCACCACCGGACGACCTCCTCCCGGAAGCTCCGCCAGGTCGCCTGGGTCACCTTGCTCGTCACGTCGTTCTTGAACCGGACGAGCGCGTCCTCCTGCTGGTACGTCCCCTTCTCACCGTCCACGATCCACTCCTGGACCTTCTCGATCGCATCGCACAGGGCGTTGTACTCGGCCGTGGCGGCGGAGTTCGGGAGCTGGGTGCCGAGCCGGTTCAGCGCGTCGTTGTCCGTGCGGAGCTGGACGGCCTCCGTCACCAAATCCTGCGGGACGCGTTCGGGCGAGCGGTACCGCTGCCCGCCGGTGCTCTCGACGGCCCAGGCCGCGTTGTTCCGGGAGTCGGTCCGGCACGGGGCGCTCTCCACGGCGTGACCGACCTCGTGCAGGATGTCGCGCACGCTCGGCGGGCAGGCGCGCGAGGTGACACCGCCGTAGAAGCCGATCTCGTCCTCCTGAAAGATCGCGTCCGCCAGCTTGAGCGTGCCGAGCGACCCGGTCCACGGGCCTCTTTCGTAGGAGAACCTGCCCTTGTTGTGACCGTCCGGGCCTGTGAGCGTCCCCACTCGCTGGATCTCGACGCCCTGCAGCGCCGGACGGTCGGCGACGGGGACGAGCCGCAGCGCGTCGTACAGCCTGACCAGCTGTTCGGCGGTCCAGACGCCGGTGATCGCGGCGAGGCCGTAGGTGTCCTTGAGCGACTGCTTCAACTGGGCCGGATCGCGGCTCGGCGGCTCGACACCGGCCGGCATGCCGCGCCCGGCCAGGGTCGCGGTCGCGTGGCCGTTGTCGCCGTAGGTGAGGATCACCTGTCCGACGGTGGTGGCCGTGAGGGGCATGATCTGGTGATTGGTCTGCTTGCTGTACGGCTGTGGGGCGTACGCGGCGAGCAGCCACGTCAGGGCGTGCCGTTCCGGTTCGGTCAGGGCGCCGTCCGGGAAGGTGACGTCCGTCGAGGCGAGGCCGCTCGTCTTGACCATGGACGCGGCGACGTCGGCGTTCAGGGGCTGCGGCAGTCGCAGTCCCTGCAGTCTCACGAACGTGTAGTCGATCGGCATGGGGCTTCTCCTCCTGGTGCCCGCACCCTGCTCGGGTGCCCTGCCCTGTCCTGGAGACGCGCCGGACGGTGCTTGATACGGCCCGACGCCTTTACAATGTAGATTCATTCATTCGGACGAGATCGAGGGCGACCCTGGTGCCCGCCAGGCGGTCGCGCAGGGTGCGGGCGGCCGGATCGCACACCGCCCACAGACCGTCCACCAGCAGGACGATCAGCCCGAACTCCGGCAGACAGACAAGCACGGGGAACACGAGTGCCCGGACGGCGGCCCCGCGGCCGCCCGGCCAGTGCCCCGTGACGTCGGAGACGACGCGGAGGCGCATCAACTGCTTGCCGAACGTCCGCCCGGGCAGGACGTACAGGAACATGACCACGACGGCGAGCAGGGGTGTCGGCTCGTCGAGGCGGAGCCAGTTCAGCAGCCCGAAGTCCAGGCGGCTCAGCCCGGGCTCGAAGGCGGCCAGGAAGGTCACGAGGAACAGGTAGTCGATCGCGAAGGCCGCCGCCCGGCGACCGGTGAACCCGCCGGGACCGGGATGCCCACCGGTCCTGGTGGCCAGCAGGACCAGCAGCGCGGAGAGCAGAAGGGCCGATTCGTACGGTCCGTAGGCGTTCAGCACGCTCGCGAACCATCTGTTGCTGAGGACGGGGATCATCGAGCATCCGTCGTCGGACATGTACAACGGGGTGAGCGGCCCCGCGACCGCGAGCAGGGTGAGCAGCCCGGCCACGCGGCGGCCGATCACGCCCCCGTTGCCGGTCCCGACCGACGCGAGCAGCCCGGTGAGGACGATGATCGCGGGCACCCCCCACTGGAGGGCCGAACGGGCGAGAGCGGAGGCGTCCGACAGCGGAGGCGAGACCAGGTCGATGAGCTCGAAGCGGAACCAGAGGGGCATGCCGATACAGCCGAGAACGGCGGAGGCCCCGCCCTCGGCCTGGTGCATGTCCCAGGTGGGATACGCGGCGGCGGTGAGCGAGGCCAGCCAGGCGAACAGGGTTAATCGTGACACGAATGATCTCCGTTTTTCGCGACACCCTAGCGCCGGCCTCACGGTCCGACGAGGCAGATGGTTCTGGCCGCCGCGGACGTCGAGGCGATCGGATCACGAATTCGGCCGGAGTCTCGCGATCAGGTCACGATGCCCGCCGGGCGGCTTTGCGTTGGCTAGCCTCACCGCCATGCCCCTCGCCTCGATTCCCAGCCCTTCCCAAGGAGTCTGGTATCTCGGATTCGTCCCGATCCGGGCCTACGCGTTGTGCTTCATCGTCGCCATCGGTTTCGGCATCTGGCTGAGCGAGCGCCGCTGGCGCGCCCGGGGCGGCGAGCGGGGCGCGATCGGCGACATCGCGATGCCCGCGGTGATCTTCGGGCTGATCGGCGGCCGCCTCTACCACGTCGCCGTCGACTGGCAGACCTACTTCGGCCCGCGTGCGATCAAGGAGCCGTACCAGGCGTTGTTCGTCTGGGAGGGCGGGCTCGGCATCTGGGGCGCGGTCGCCCTGGGCGGCGTCGGCGTGTGGCTGGCCTGCCGCCGGCGGGGGCTGCCCCTCGGCGCCGTGGCCGACACGATCGCACCGGGCATCGCGTTCGGGCAGGCCATCGCCCGTTGGGGCAACTGGTTCAACCAGGAGCTGTACGGCAGCCCGACCACCCTGCCGTGGGGCCTGGAGATCGACCAGGCGCACGGCGGGCAGCCCGGCACGCTCTACCACCCGACGTTCCTGTACGAATCCCTGTGGGACGTGGCCCTGGGCTTCGCCCTGATCCTGGCCGGCCGGCGGCTGAAGCTGACCCACGGACGGCTGTTCGCCCTCTACGTCGCCGGTTACACCACGGGACGGTTCTGGATCGAGGGCCTGCGGATCGACCCGGTCGGCGGGGTGGACCACGCGGTGACCCTGCTCGGCCTGCGGATCAACCAGTGGACCTCGATCGTGCTGTTCGCCGGCGCGCTGGTCTTCCTCTGGGCGAATCGCCACAAGGAGAACGAACCGGCCATGGAACCCAGTCGCTGAGGGCAGGGACGGCGTCAGCCGGTCGGGTCGAGCAGCCGTCGCAGGTCGGCGACCGGCTGGACCCCGGAGACCGGCGGGCGCCCGTCGATCACCAGGCTGGGCACGCCGGTGACGCCGTTCTCGGCCCCGCGGCGGCGGTCGGCGCGCACCTGGTCGGCGTACGCGTCACCGGCCAGGACGGCGGACACCTCGTCGTCGTCCAGGCCGGCCGCGCCGCCCAGGCGTCGCAGGACCTGCTCGTCGGCCACGTTGAGCCCTTCGGTGTGGTAGGCGTACAGCAGAGCCTCCATCACCTCGTCGGCCCGGCCGTGGTCGGCGGCCAGCTTGACCAGCCGGTGGGCGTCGAAGGTGTTCACCGGGCGGGCCAGGTGCAGGTTCAGCTCCAGGCCCTCCGCCGCGCCCAGCGCCCGGATGTGGGCGACGCGGGCGGGGGCCTGCTCGCCCCACCAGCCCGCCATGGCCTCGGCGGCGGTCGGGCCCGGGGTCCGGCCTTCCTCGGGCGCGAGTTCGTGGCCGCGCCAGATCACCTCGACGCCGTCGCGGGCGGGGTGCCCGGCCAGCGCGCGGGACAGGCGTCTTTTGCCGATGTAGCACCAGGGACACAGCACATCGGCGTAGATCTCAAGCTTCATGAACGTCCTGCCCAGGTCGGGAAATCAGGGGGGGTCCAGGACATCGTGCATTCTCAACCGCGGTTGAGGTCAACCGGGCGGGGGGGGCGGGGGCGCCCCCCCCCCCGCCGCCCGGGCGGGGGGGCGGGGGGGGGGGCGGGGGGTAGGAGGGGGGGCGG